>CALGBV010000350.1 GCA_937884015.1 uncultured Bacteroidales bacterium | reverse complement strand
TCGGGTCGATGAGCAAATCGATGCGTTCGCGTGCCAAAAGCTTGTTGCGCTTCTTATGTTTAGCCACGGCAGCCTCGCCGCCGCCTTTCATGGCCTCGTCCATCGCCTGGCGGTAATCGGCCATCAGTTTCAGGAAATCCTGTTTTTTCTGCTGAAATTCAGGAGAATTGACTTGTATGTTTGACTTTAAGACTTGCATAAAATTCATTATTTACTTCACCACAGCTTTCACCGAAGCATTATCAGCCTTAACGACATAAACGCCTGGTTTTAAATGGAATTGGCATTGCGTCACTTGGCTCTGCTGCGCAACAATGCGACCTAACATATCGAACACCTGAATGTCGGCAACAACATCGTTTTCAATGGTAAGTGTTCCATTTTTGGAATACACTTTTAAAGATGAAGACTCATTTTCGTTGACAGCATAATAGTCGGAATAATACACGGAAAGTAATATTTCTTCTTCACCTTCGATATTATATCTACATGAAAGCCATTTGTTCCGCACAGGATATTCTTCAACGGGAAGTATCTCGGTAAAAATCTCATTATAGATTCTCGATAAACCTAAAATATGGGCTGCATCAACTGTCAAATCGTAAGTATTTTCGAAACTTTCTTCCATCACCCAAACATCGTCGTCATAGTCATAATAGGAAAATTTCAAAATATTGCCATTTTCATCAAACTCGCGCTCTTCCTTGTCGCTATATACAAAATCGTTTGCATCATCTCTCCACCGTAAATACTTGGCAGAAATCATTCGGTTTTGATTGTCGTAATCATATAAATATCGGTTTTCGTAATACAAGCTATCATCATAAACAGAACTAGTGCGTGAATCAGTCTGGCAAGTGACATAACCAGCATCATTCCTAACATATTCGACTTTATTGTTGTTATGCCAATTTTCATAGTTATAATAATCGCCTACACAATGCATTTCCATGACAAGACTGTCGTTTTGGTCGTATTCGTATTCCGATTTGAACCTGTTTTCCCAATAATTACCAGAGCCAAATCTTGTATTGACAGAAAGAATAAGATTATTCGCTTCGTTGTAGGTATATTCTGTCTTGTCCGTAGTGACATCTCCGTAAACCATTTTGCAAATCAGATTGTTGTTTACATCATAACTATAAGTTGTTCTTTCTTTCTCCCACCAATCTTGATCATAAGAATACCATTGGTAAAACACTTCAGAAATCAGATTGTTATGCATGTCATAGGCATACTCTGTTTTGTTGTAGTTATTCCACGTTTCATTATTTCCTTCTTGGCGAAGACAAAGTGTCAGATTCCCATTGGAATCGTAGGTATTCTCAGTTCTGAAACTAGGATGATATGCTTCTGAGTGATAATACCAACGTTCTTCTACAAGACAATGATTGTCAGAGTCGTATGTCCATATATACTTCCATATTGGTTCTTCGTATGAATAATAAAATTCCGACAAACGGTTTCCATTGGCATCGTTTGTATATTCTTTTTTCTTTGTCTCTCTCCAAATTCCGTTAGTCCAATCATATTCAATATCTAATATGCAATAGTTGTTCTCATCGTAAGCATAAACATACTTGTCACCATATTCCATGATGTCACCTTCATAAACAGCTTGTGTTATCGTCGCCAAATTAGCATTTTCGTCATAAGTGTATGACATTACCTGTTTTTCACCATCATATACGCTTACAACGCTGTCAAATCTTTGAGTATAGGTCAGCCTATTCTGCATCGGCTTGATAATTTGTTCGATGGACAATCCTTGTTTCATTTTTTCCAACAAAGTCATGTGAGATTGTTGCGCTGCCGAAACCAAGCAAACCACAGCAAAAACTAATGTTAAAGCAAACTTTTTCATAATAAAAGGATTTAAAGATTCGTGCAAAGATAGGCTTTTTTGTTTTATTGACCAATGTAAACTCATTTTGTTTATTTTTGCAGTTTAGAATTTTTTAAAACGATACACTATGTACAGAACTCATACTTGTGGTGAACTTCGTCTTGCCGATGCTGGCAAGGAAGTCACGTTATGCGGCTGGGTGCAGCG
>CALGBV010000349.1 GCA_937884015.1 uncultured Bacteroidales bacterium | reverse complement strand
GTCCTTTAGGAGCTTTAGCACCAAACAATGTACGACCTGTATAAATCAAGTCTTCGCGCTGATCATAAACGCTCTTGTCTACAAGGAAGTATTCCTGTTCTGGACCAACAGTTGTTTTTACGCTCTTAACATCTTCGTTTCCAAAAAGTTTAAGAACACGCAATGCCTGTTTGTTGATTGCTTCCATAGAGCGGAGAAGTGGAGTCTTTTTATCAAGAGCTTCACCTGTGTAAGAACAGAATGCTGTTGGAATACAAAGTGTTCCGTCTTTAATAAATGCATATGATGTTGGATCCCATGCTGTGTATCCGCGAGCTTCGAATGTTGCACGAATACCACCACTTGGGAAAGAAGAAGCATCAGGTTCACCCTGAACAAGTTCTTTTCCAGAGAATTCCATAATAATTCCGCCGTCTTTTGTAGGCTGGATAAAGCTATCATGTTTTTCTGCAGTAACACCAGTCAATGGCTGGAACCAGTGTGTAAAGTGTGTTGCACCCTTTTCAATTGCCCAGTCTTTCATTGCATTTGCAACAATATTTGCAACAGAAGGATCAAGCTTTTCGCCACCTTCAATTGTTTTCATCAACTGCTTGTATGTTTCTTTTGGCAGTCGAGCCTTCATTGTTGATTCGTTAAAAACGTTCTCACCAAAAATATCTGCTACGTTAAAGTATTCCATTTCAACCTCCGATTTCAGTCACGACACCTTTTTCCACTTCAAAAATCTTATGGTTGATGCCGGTATCATCAAACAGACGTTCCACGCGCTGACGTTGCGTATCGGTAATGAAAACCTGCCCGAAATGGTTGTCGCCAACCAGACGGACCAGCTTCATCACGCGCTGGTCGTCAAGCTTGTCGAAAATATCGTCAAGAAGCAGAATGGGCTTGTAGCCAATCTTCTGATAATTAAACTCAAACTGTGCCAGACGGATGGAAACGACAAACGATTTCTGCTGTCCCTGCGAACCGAATTTCTTCAACTGATGACCATCAAGTTCAAACTCCAAATCATCCTTGTGAATGCCCACGTTGGTATAGCCCGAATGACAGTCGGCGTGTAGACTTTCATCGAGCAATTCACGCAAGGATTTTTCGCTGAGGCGCGACTGATAACCAATGCCGACCTGTTCGTTGCCGCCTGAAACGATTTCGTAATAATGTTGGAAAATGGGCAGGAATTCCTCCAAAAAACGCTGACGTTTGGCATGAATGTCATCGGCGGTCATAATGAGCTGGTCGTCCCAAAGACGCAGTAAATCGCGGTCGAAGGTGCGTGTTTCGGCAAACTGTTTCAGTTGCGTGTTGCGTTGTTGCAAGGCGCGGTTATATTTCAGTAACGCATTAAGATACAATGGGTCGAATTGCGAAATGACGCCATCAATGAACTTGCGGCGCAGGTCGCTACCCTCGTTGATGAGGTCGCGGTCGTAAGGCGAAATCATCACCAAAGGAAACTTCCCGATATGGTCGGAGAGACGGCTGTATTCCTTTTTATTGAAACGGAACGACTTCTGCGCATCGCGTTTTTGAATGCACGAAACCAGTTCGTCTTCCTTGTCGTTATGGGAATATACGCCGTGTATGCTGAAAAAATCCTGCTCGTGGCGGATGTTCATCTTATCCGTCGCACCGAAAAAGCTCTTGCAAAACGAAAGATAATAGATGGAATCGAGGATGTTGGTCTTCCCTGCCCCATTCAGGCCCACGAAACAATTCACCTTTTCGGACAACACTAAGTCAGCCGACTCGCAATTCTTGAAATTCGCCAGTTTCAGTTCGTGGAGATACATCAATCAAATCACTTGTTGAGGTTTACCCTAAGCGTCAAGTAGTTGGGTGAGCCAACAATGTTGCATCTCGAGCGTGCATAGTCGATTTCAAAACGCTTCACCTTAATGCCGAAACCAACGGAAAAACCTGTCAGATCACGAACTGCAGGCACGGTCATTTTTTCGTGGATGCCATAATTATAGGCCGCACGCAAAACGAGATTCTTGCCAATCTCCAATTCGCCGCCAATGACGAAATGGCATCCGAGATTCTTGAAGAATTTCAAGGTGGTGTTTTCCTTTATAAGTTCGTGCGTAATCGGGTCGTATTCAGGTTCTTTTGGAGCAAGCATATTCCAACGTTGCATGTCCTTATAGGCAAACACAAAAGTAAACGGCAGGTGTTCCAGTCGCTTCGAGGCCGTAAAGTCAAGGCTGAAAGGCATCCAACCATTGTAATCATTGTCGAAATTGACGACAAAAAGCTGATGACCGATGTTGCGTGCCGCCAATGTCAAGGCCCAGTCGCTGTAAGACCAATAGGTTGCAGCCACATCAACGGCCAAAGCGCCACAGGAATAGGCCTCACCCTGCAATCCGGCATATTTCAGATTGGCACCAATGCTCCATTTATCGGTCAGTTCGCGACCCCATCCGATGGTTACGGCATAGTCGTTGACTTGGAACGTGTTTCCGGTCAATGTGCCACCTTCCGTAGCCTCGTTAAATTTACCATAGTTGTAATATTGCAAGGAAGCGCAGAAACTGCCGGCCTTTTCAAAATCGTGGGCATACTGCACGGCGGCATAATTGGAACCGATGTTGAAATCGCCGACGTAGGAAAACGCCAGCTGGTCGTTCATGGCCGGACAAATGGCCGAAGGATTGAACGTAGCCGTCTGAATATCACCATCGTGGAAAGGCAAGACCAAACCACCCAATGCAGCAACGCGCGCCGAATTCGGAGTACGCACTGCCCTATAGAGTCCGTCATCTACTACCTGAGCTTGAGCTGATAATGCAAGCATTGAAGCCGCAAACAGCAATATTTTTGACAAGTTTTTCTTCATCGTATTTTGTATTTAGTCATAACGGGCATCTACTCAAATTATTGCATCAAATCAGGCCACGTCCGGTTTTCACCAAGGTACCATTCTCCTTCATGATCTGCGAAATCTTGTCCAACATGCCATTGATGAAACGGCGGCTGTCAGGCGTGCTGTAGAATTTCGAAATCTCGATGTACTCGTTAATGGTCACCTTGACAGGAATGTCGTGGAAATATAAAAATTCCGTCATTGCCATGAAAATCAAAATCTTATCCATCATAGCGAGACGGTCGTAATTCCAATTGGAGGTGTTTTCTTCAACGATTTTCTTGAATTCTTCGGCATTCGTCATGGTCTTCTTGAACAGATTGATGACGAACTCGCGGTCTTCATTCGGAACATTGCCTTGGGTTTTGTAAGCCGATGGCAATCTGGTGTTTTCGTTGAAATCGTTCTGCATCTCGTTGAGGTATTTCCACAACAGGAAGATGGCAATCTGATAATCGCTGTTGAAGGAGAGATTGCGGTCGCAATAGAAATCGGAGAGGAAAGTCTTTTCGCCGCTTTCTTCGTCTTCGGCAATTTCTTCAGCCATGTATTTGTCAACGATGGAAACCAAGAACTTGCGGTCGTCCTCGAAACTGTCCTCGCTGCTGTTCATGTAAGCCTGATATTCAGGATATTCGCGCAGGCGGTTGTAAAAGCCACGGATGAAATCCTCGCGATAGTCGGCCCAGTTGATCTTGTATTGTTCCTCCAAGGCAAGCAGGTGCTTGTTGTTGTCGAGCATATCAAGGACACGGTTATTGACGAACTTCATGTTCGGGTGCAAATCCTCGTAGGTCGGGAAATTCTTCGTGCGGTTTTCCTCGATGCGGCGTTCGGCGAAACGCTTCACTTCGACCCAGAAAGACAGCTGATACACAAAGAGTTGATACAGATTATCAACACTTTCCAACAAATGTTTTTCGGCTTTGTTCAAGTCGGTTTCCTCAGACTGGTGACAGGCATAGATTTCCTGCAACACCTTGACTCTTAAAAATCTCCTATTCAACATAAGAATAAAATTAGAACGGTAAAATAAAATGCAAAGGTAGAAAAATAAAATGAATTGTGTGCGTGGAGGTGAAATTTTTGATTTTCATGGCTGGCATGACAGGAATAAACCTTGCCCCAAAAAAGGGAGTTATATACATGATGGCACAATGTGGGCTTTTGGCCTTTAGCCCTTAGCCATTGGCTCATTTATTCATCAAAAAAAAGGCACTTATTTACTTGTTGGCACAAACAAAAACAAACCTCTCTAACAGAACAATTTCATCAGACATGATTTTTTCAGTTAAGATTTTCAGAAAGATTTTCAGTTGGGATTTTGAGGGCTTTGCCCGACCCGAAAGAGAAAGAATCGTAGAAACATTTTCAGAAGGATTTTTAGTTGAGATTTTCAGTGTGGATTTTTCAAAATCCTGCAAAAAATCCACACTGAAAATCCTATTAAAAATAAGTGAAGGCATTTCTATATTTTGGGTCGTTTCTATATAACAAAATGCAAAATGTTGTATATCACTGTTATATCCAACGTCCGTTTGTCCCATCGACAATGACAACTTCGCTCAAAATCCTTACTAAAAATCCCACGGAAAATCCTTACTGATTTGGATTGTAATTTGCAAGTTGGGGAATGAAAACGTTTTTTGTGCCGTCATGTATATAACTCCCCTTTTTTTTTCATTCGATTCACCTAGAATTATTCCGATACTGCAGTTTACAACTCTTCAAATGAAATTCAAAAAAAGCCATGCGTATGACGTATTTCTTCAATTTTTCAGTTATTTTGCTCCATCGGTAGGACTGAAATTCGACTTTTCGAGGATTTAGTCCGGGCTTAGCTCTTTTTCCTCGACTTTTCGAGGATTTAGTCCATTGCAAGGACTTATTTCTCGACACGTCGAGCATTTTGGTCCATCGGCATGACAAAATGTTCGAGATTTGGGACATTATGTCATGCGCAAGGTCTTTTTTCTCGACACGTCGAGCATTTTGTCCTAGTGTTGGACTTTTTTCTCGAGAAGTGGAAATTTGGTCCGGTAGGAGGAGTTTTTTAATCGAGATGCCTCAAAAAGAAGAATAAATCAAGAGTGATAGCTTAAACGATGGAACTTTTGGAATGCATGATTGCAAAAGACAACACTGAAACAGGCTTTTTGAATGTTCCCAAATGTTAATGCTCGCGTCTTTAGGCGTGGGCTAATCTATGTGAGTAAACGGGGTTCATCCGACGCTCCCCGTGAATGTGAGTAGAGAGGTTCGCGCCTTTCTTATCTTCAAAATGATAGATTTTTGCTACCTTTGCAGCGTCATTCCATTTTGCGGATGGCACTAAAAGGTAAAAAAGCGTGGCTAATTTATCGAGAAAATTTTACAACGACGATTCCCGCATCAAAACGCTCATCAATGATTTGCGTGACGGAAATCATTTGCTATGTTCGAATCTCACCGGCTCCTCAAAAGCCTTCATCGTTGAAGAAGTGTTCCGTCAGAAAGGCGGGCAGCACCTTGTCATTTGCTCCGATCGCGAGACGGCGGCCTATTTTTACAACGACTTGGAAAGTGCTTTCGGCGAGCGCGAAATGGATTACAGCAAGAAGCAAATCCTCTTCTACCCCACTTCCTACAAGCGTCCTTACGAGCCTGAGAAAGCAGACAACACTTACATTTTGTCGCGTACCGAAGTGCTACAGCGCGTCAACACATCCGAGCGGCGCACGGTCATTGTCAGCTATCCCGAAGCCCTCAGCGAAAAGGTTTTCACACGCAAACTGCTGGCTAAGAACTCCTTCAAGATAAAAGTTGGCGACAACATCAATCTTGACGACCTGATTGAAAAACTCTATGAGTTCAATTTCGAAAATGTCGATTTCGTTGTCGAACCTGGCCAGTTTGCCATCCGTGGCGGCCTGATTGACGTGTTTTCGTTTGCCAACGACAATCCTTACCGTATCGAGTTTTTCGGCGATGAAGTCGACTCCATCCGCAGTTTCGATATTGCCAACCAGCTTTCCATCGAGAAATTGAATAACATCGTTTTGGTGCCGAACATGCAGGAAAAGGCTTTCATCGAGGAACGAGAGTCGATTCTGCAATACCTGCCTAACACCACGGCTATCTGGTTGGAAAACATGTCGTTCTTCGCTTCGCAAATCGACCGCGAATACGACCGAGCCGTTGAGAGCTTCCAGAAATTGGACGAAAACCAGAAACCGATGACGCCCGAACAACTTTTCTGCAAATCAGAAGAGTTGATGGATAACCTGCTGAAACGCAATACTGTGGAATTTGGTCCAAGCAGTAAACTCAAAGCATCGGAAACCATCGAATTTCACACTCAGCCGCAACCTGTCTTCAATAAGAATTTCAGTCTGCTGATTGAAGACCTTGAAGCGCACAAGCAAGACGGCTACAAAATCATCCTGTTTTCGGAGAGCAACAAGCAGCTTGACAGAATCCAAAACATCCTGAACGACATCAACCAGCAGGACGAACTCCACAGCGATTTCCAACGCGAGAACCGCGCCATTCACGCCGGATTCATCGATAACGACCTGAAAATCTGCTGCTATACCGACCACCAGATTTTTGAACGCTACCACCGTTTCCATTTGCGCGACAACTTCGCCTCAAAACAAGCCATCACACTCAAAGACCTTTACGACCTGAAGCCCGGCGATTATGTCACCCACATCGACTACGGCATCGGACAGTTCGACGGCTTGGAAACCATCGACAACAACGGCAAGACGCAGGAAGCTATCCGCATCATTTATAATAAAGGTGACCTGCTGTATATCAGCATCCATTCCCTGCATTGCATTGCGAAATATTGCAGCAAGGACGGCACCGAACCTACATTAAGCACCTTAGGCTCAAACACTTGGAACAGGCTGAAGTCGAAAACCAAGAGCAAGGTCAAGGACATTGCACGCGAACTCATCAAACTTTACGCCGAGCGCAAGCAAAGCAAAGGCTTCCAGTTTGCCCCCGACAACTACCTGCAAAACGAACTTGAGGCATCCTTCATTTATGAGGACACGCCCGACCAGCTGAAAGCCACCAACGATGTGAAACGCGACATGGAATCGGAGAACCCGATGGACCGTTTGGTTTGCGGCGATGTCGGTTTCGGCAAGACCGAAGTCGCCATGCGTGCCGCTTTCAAGGCCTGCTGCGACTCAAAACAAGTGGCCGTTTTGGTGCCTACTACCGTGCTTGCCTTGCAACATTACCACACTTTCAAGGAACGCCTCAACGGATTCCCTGTAAATATCGAATACCTCAACCGTTTCAAGTCTGCCAAAGAGCAAAAAGAAACGCTGAAACAGTTGGAAAGCGGACAAATAGACATCATCATAGGCACTCACCGATTGACTGGAAAAGATGTCAAATTCAAGGATTTAGGATTGCTCATCATCGATGAGGAGCAGAAATTCGGCGTTGCCGTGAAAGAGAAATTGAAAGAAATGAAGGCCAATGTTGACACATTAACCTTGACCGCCACGCCTATTCCACGCACCTTGCAGTTCTCAATGATGGGCGCCCGCGACCTAAGCGTCATCAGTACGCCGCCTCCGAACCGCTATCCCGTTCAGACTGAACTACATACTTTCGATGGCGAACTCATCCGCGACGCCATTCAGTTTGAAATGGCACGCGACGGGCAAGTGTTTTTCATCCACAACCGCATTCAGAACATCGAAGAAGTCAAGAATGTCATCTTGCGCTATGTGCCAGGTGCCAGAGTCGCCGTCGCCCACGGGCAAATGGATGGCGAGAAACTTGAAAAAATCATGCTCGGCTTCATCAACGGCGATTATGATGTGCTGCTTTGCACCACCATTGTGGAATCAGGTCTCGATATTCCGAATGCTAACACCATCATTATCAACGATGCACACCGCTATGGTTTAAGCGACTTGCACCAATTGCGCGGTCGCGTAGGCCGTTCCAACAAGAAAGCCTTCTGCTACCTGTTGACACCGCCTTACAACACCTTGACTCAAGATGCCCAAAAACGTCTGCGTGCCTTGGAGGAGTTTTCCGATTTGGGCGGCGGCATCAACATTGCCATGCGCGACCTCGACATTCGCGGGGCAGGCAACCTTTTGGGTGCCGAGCAAAGCGGTTTCATCAACGACATCGGTTTTGAGACCTACCATAAAATCCTCGACGAAGCCATCCGCGAACTCAAGACCACCGAGTTCCAAGACCTCTTTGAGCAAGAAGAAGAACAGCAATTTGTCAGCGAATGTGGCATTGAGACCGACATGGAAGTCTGTTTCCCTGGCGATTACATTGGTTCAACATCCGAACGCATCAGTCTCTACACTGAACTTGACCACATAAAAAACGAAGAAGGTTTGATGAAATTCACCGAGCGCCTCATCGACCGTTTCGGCCCGATTCCGAAGCAAGTCAACGACCTGCTCAACACCGTGCGGCTGCGCTGGCTGGCCCGTGACTGCGGCTTTGAGAAAATCGTCTTGCGCAACAATATCATGACGGCTTATTTCATTAGCAACCAAGCGTCAAAATATTATGAAACAGGAGTTTATAAGGACATCATGCAATACATCATCACGCACCCGAAACGCACGAGCGTAAAGGAAGTGAAGGAAAAACTGCTGCTGCAAATCAAGGAAGTCACGACTATAACGCAAGCCTTGCTGCTGCTGAGAGAAATGAGTAAAACCGAAGAAAAATAAAATGAACGCTGATAAATATATCGAAAAACTAAACCTTGAACCGCATCCTGAAGGCGGCTATTTCAAGCAAGTCTATGGCAATGATGAAAGTGGCGAAAAAGCACTTTCAACCATTTATTATTTACTGAAAGACAACGATTTCTCGGCTTTTCACAAGTTGCACGACATGGTCGAAATCTGGTATTATCATGCCGGAGAAAGGCTGAATATTTATGTCATCGACCAGAAAGGCGAACTGAAAGTACACCATCTTTTTGCCAACAACGAAATGCAAGTCGTCATTGAGCCTGAACAATGGTTTGCCGCCGAAATTCCGACCAAAAACGGATTCACCCTTGTCGGTTGCGCCGTCGCTCCCGCTTTCCGTTTCGAGAATTTCGAATTAGGAAAACGGGAAGACCTACTCAAAGCCTACCCACAGCACAGCGAAGTGATTGAACGGCTGACAGTTAAAGTAAATGCAGAGTAATTTGTGAGTTAATTCTTCAATATTGCCCAACCTAAGCGTCTATCAGAATATTTCCCGAAAAAAGCTATTTTTGCATCATCATGACCGAATTGTCAGAAAACATAAAAGCGAAATTGGCTGTTCTGCCTTCGAAGCCGGGCGTGTACCGCTATTTCAACAAGGAAGGCGAACTGATTTATGTGGGCAAGGCGAAGAACCTGAAGCGCCGCGTTTCCAGTTATTTCAACAAGGAACAATTTGGCAAGACAAAAGTGCTGGTGAGCAAGATTGCCGATTTGGAATACAGCATCGTTGATTCGGAATCGGAGGCTTTATTGCTTGAAAATACGATGATTAAGCAGTACAAGCCGCGCTACAACATCCTACTCAAGGACGACAAGACCTACCCCTGGCTTTGCGTGAAAAACGAGCCGTTTCCGCGCGTTTTTCTGACCCGCAAGAAAGTCAACGATGGCTCGGATTATTTCGGGCCTTATCCTTCGGTGCGCACGGCACACATCCTATTGGACTTGTTGGGACAAGCCTATCAGATGCGCACCTGCCGCACACCACTCACCGTGCAGAACATCGAAAAAGGCAAATACAAGGTCTGCCTCGATTTTCACATCCACAAATGCGGCGGTCCGTGCGAGGGTTACGTTTCACAAGAGGATTACGGCAAGATGATTTCCGAAATCAAGGAGATTGTGCGCGGCAACTTGCAGTCGGTCTTGCGCGATTTGAAGGCTCAAATGATGGATTACGCTTCGCGCATGGAGTTTGAGAAAGCCCAGGTAATCAAGGAGAAATACGATTTATTGGAGAACTACCGAAGCCGTTCGACGGTGGTCAGCACGACGATTCACAACGTTGAGGTTTTCTCTTATATCGATGACAACGAGTCGTTTTATGTGAATTACATGAAGGTGGTCGATGGTGCTGTCATTCAGTCACATTCCTTCGAGATGAAACGCAGGTTGGAGGAGAGTGCCGAGGAACTGTTGTTGCTCGCCATCACGGAATTGCGGCAGCAACTGGTGAATCATGCCACCGAAATCATCGTTCCCGTAAAACTCGATTACACAATTGACAATGTGGAGTTTACCATTCCGCAACGTGGCGACAAGAAACAGCTTCTGGAACTTTCGCGCCGCAATGCCGCCCAATATAAGATTGATCTTGAACGGCAACGCTCGCTTGTCGACCCCGAACGGCATCAGAAACGTGTGCTGAACCAGTTAAAAGAGGAACTGCATTTACCCGTCATGCCTGAGGTGATTGAGTGTTTCGATAATTCCAATTTCCAAGGCGATTATCCCGTGGCTGCCATGGTGCAGTTTGTCAACGGCAAGCCGAACAAGAGTGCCTACCGCCATTTCGACATCAAGACGGTTGTCGGTCCCGACGATTATGCTTCAATGAAAGAAGTGGTGCGCCGCCGCTATTCGCGCCTCATTGCCGAAGGTCAGCCTTTGCCCAACCTGATTATCACCGATGGCGGCAAAGGCCAAATGGAAGTAGTGCGCCAAGTGATTGAAGATGAATTGCATATCGAAATACCGATTGCCGGTTTGGTGAAAGACGACCACCACCGCACCAATGAAATGCTGTATGGTTTTCCGCCGAAAGTAGTGGGTGTGAAACTCAATTCGGAGCTGTTTCGCTTGCTGACTTACATTCAGGACGAAGTACACCGTTTCGCCATCACGCATCACCGCAAGAAATTCGAGAAAGGCTTCATCCATTCAGAACTCGCCGACATCAAAGGCATTGGGAAGACGACTGCCGAAAAGCTGCTGCTTGAATTGAAATCGGTGGCCAACATCAAGGAAACCAATGAGGAAAGACTTGCAGAAGTGATTGGACCGGCCAAGGCCAAACTGGTATTTGAGCATTTCCATAAATAAGAAACGAAAAAAGCCGGCTTGCACCGGCTTTTCTTATCATTGTTATTCCGTATTCGCTTAATGCAGCTGGAAGTTCACAGGCAGCATGTAAGAAACACGCACGGCCTTACCACGCTGTTTGCCAGGCTTCCATTTAGGCATTGACTTCACGACGCGCATAGCTTCTTCATCGCAACCGCCGCCGATACCACGGAGCACCTTAACATTAGAGACTGAACCGTCAGGTTCGACAACGAAACTAACGAACACACGACCCTTGATGCCGGTTTCTTTGGCAATCTGAGGATATTTCACGTTCTTGACTACGTATTCCATAAGTTTCTGTTCGCCGCCTGGGAATGTTGGCATTTCCTCAACGATTTGGAAGATTTCCTGTTCCACGACTTCTTCTTCTTCGATTTCAGGAGCGACATACTCTTCAACGACTTCGTTCTGGTCCATTTCAGCGTTGATTTCAATATCTTCAACTTCTACGTCGTCTTCAACGATTTCGAGCTGAGTGGTTGTCTTTGGCATTTCCACAGGCTGAGGTTTCGGTTCTTCCTGCTTGGTGATTTCCACCATTTCTTCATCCAAAACCTCGGTTTGACGGAGCAGACTTTCGTCAATTTCGCGTTTGTCGTAACTCTTCATTTCGAACACAGCCCATGCTAAAACTAAGCTGATGATTAAGCCTATCTGTATGAACATCAGTTTCTTGTTCTCAAGATTTGCTTTTGGTGACTTTTTTTCTTCCATAGTTATATGTCTTTTAAATTTATGCTATTATTTGAGTTGCGAAAGTAGTAATTATTTATTTACGAAACGCGTTAAACGGCAATTTTATTTTTCTTTTTCTGTAAAAATGTAAAAAAAGCAATTCCAAGCAGACTTCCGATAACATCGGCAATGAAATCGTAGACGCTTCCAGTGCGTTGATAGCAGATGGTTTCCTGCATGATTTCGGTCAAAGCGCCAAATGTGATGCTTATTAAAAATGTCAGAATCAGCGATTTGCGTTTTCCGTTCTTGTCTTTATGGGAAAACGGTTCACGATAGCCCCATATCGACAGGAAAGCGAATCCTGCATACATAGCTATATGAGCCACTTTGTCCAAGCCAATAGCAGGCTTGACATGTGGAAAACAAGAACCCGGGAGTCCTGTCAGAATCAGTATTACGATTCCACAAAAGAGTCCCGGGTAGATATTTCTTGTCAGCTTTTCCAAGACGGGCGTATTAACCGATCTTTGCTTCGTAAGCGGCTGCATCAAGGAGGTTGTCGAGTTCGGCAACATCGTTCACCTTAATCTTGATGATCCAAGCAGCGCCGTAAGGATCGCTGTTGACGAGCTTAGCGTTTTCTTCGTCGAGGATTTCCTCATTGACTTCAACGATTTCGCCACCGACAGGCATCAGCAGTTCGGCTGTTGTCTTAACGGCTTCGATAGCGCCAAATTCTTCTTCTGCATCGAAATTGTCACCAACGATGTCTGGGTCAACATCAACAAAAGTGATGTCACCGAGTTCGTGCTGAGCGTAATCGGTAATGCCTATGTAAGCGAATTCTCCTTCGAGACGAATCCATTCGTCATCGTTTGTGTACTTTAAGTTTGCTGGAATGTTCATTTTTATAATTTGTTAGTGTTAATGTTCTGGCTGCGAAAATACATAATTTTAAATCATGTGCTGCATTTTACCGTAAATTTATTGTGCAAGATTGAAACGCAACGAGATGCCGCCGAATGTCTGCGAGTTTTTATAGGTGTTGGAGACAAACGGATTGCTCATGTCGTGCTTGATGAAGAACTGTCCGCTCAGGCGCTGGCTGAAGGTGTAATCAGCAGTAAGATAAATGTTTATCTTGTTCTGACCAGCCGATACCTGATTGTTGTTTTCGTCAATACGGCGCAAGATGGTCTTGTCGCGCTTGAAGCCTAAGTCGAGTTTGAGCACGAGGTCGTTCTTGAGGGTCTTGCCCTTGCCGTCGCCATTGAGCGAGGTGACCGTAAACGCCAAATCCTTGATGCGGTAGCCTGTACCGATGACGATTTCACGGCCATTCACCTCGGTGAGCTGGTTGTTGGAGAAGCTCATGGTCAAAGTGCGCGATTTCTTGAATTGCAGGTTGACCGTCATCGAGTTCTGCAGGCCGAGGTCGACACCGATAAGCGGCTGATACTGTTCGTTGACGACCATCTGCTGAATGTCGTATTGCGGAATGATGTTGCTTGAGTTTTCAAAAGTCTGGATGGTGTTGTTCGGGTCATAGTAGACGTTTGAAGCCCAGGAACTTATGCTGTAATTCGACTTATAGGAATGTGAAATGTTGACTGTCTTGAACAGTTTGCCAATGGCGGGGATGTTGGTCAGGCCATTGAAACTGAGCGTCCAGTTCGGCAACGGGATTTTCGGGAATGGGTTCAAGTTCATGGTCTTTGCATCTTTGCCCGTGTAAGCCGAAATGAAGGAATACATCAGCACTTCCATTGAGCTTGAATTGTAGCCTTGCGGGAAATAGTCGCCGGCAATGGTATCGTAAACGTAATTGTTGACATGTTGCAGCCACTGGTCGTTGCCGGTAGCGATACGGTCAGCAATGATTTTCCTGTTGCTCAACAACTTGTCGAATAATGGCGAGCCTTCCGAACCGTCATTATACTCGTTGACGAAAGATGTCTTCATCATGAAATAGGACGTGGTGAAATTACCGCCCGAGGTCGGGGTGAAGGTTTCGAACTGACCGAATTCGTTGGCACGGAAATAGTGCTGATAGTTCTCGCTATAGTTGCGGTTACCCGTAAAGTCAATCTTGAGACCAGGCAACGGCTCGGTATTGACACGATAATTGATGACTTCGGTCTTTCTTCTTGTGTACGGACTGCTCAAGATTGAGTCGGTGGTGAGCCAGCCATTATCGACAGCGCTCTGGAAAATTTCCTTCTGGCTGCCAAATGCGAAACCTAATCCCGGTGCCCAGGTTTTCTTGTCGTCCATGCCCACCCAACGTGCTTCAGGCATAAATCCAGGCAAGGCCTGACCGTTGGTCAAGGTATAAGTGCCCGATACTTTCTTCACAAGTGTCACTATGCGCAAGGCATTGTCGCCAATCACTTTGGCGACGTTCACTTTTTCCTTTTTCTGGACTTTGGTGGAATCAGAGCCTTGCTCCTTCCCTTCTTCTTCCTCCTTGCCCTTACCACCTTGTTTGCCGTTCTTGCCGTTATTATTATTGTTACGTTTGACATTGCCAAGGTTCTTGAGATATGGCACCTTATTATATAATTTGGTGAAGTCAAGGTTGGCGTTACCCGAAATGTTGTTGCTGTTTTCAATCTGGTTACCCAATCTTGCTTGCACCGACTGAGCCGAAGCGGTCCAGAAATAAGTGCCTTGGTAGTTGGCGCTGGCATTGATCCAGTTGAGAATCGGTATCTTGTTGATTGGCAATGTGTAGCTTGCCGAAACAGTCTGCTGATAACGCGACATGGAACCTAATTTCTTCAACTCGTTGTTGATGGTGTCGCGCTGATAGCTCCAGTCAGCGGAAGACTTATCCAGTTTACCAGCCGGTTCGTAGATATAGGCCTCAGCCTGAGCCGAATACTCGAAGGTCAAGGCTTTGGTGAGGTCGTATCTGAGCTGATAGTTACGGTCCCAATCCCATTGCTTCGAAACGGTAGGATTCAGGATGATGTCGCCACCGGTCTTATTACGCAACTGGCTTTCAGAATAATAACGGTACATTTCCGTGTTGAACGTGATGCTCTTGGGCAGATAATAGAAGTTGATGTCCTTGAAAACAATCCTCACATCTCCTACGTTCATACCGGATATAAACATTTATATGATGAAACAGAACAAAAATTAATAGCCCAGCT
>CALGBV010000348.1 GCA_937884015.1 uncultured Bacteroidales bacterium | reverse complement strand
AACCAGGCTGGGCACTGACCGTGAATGCATTGGCACCACCAGGGAAAGTCTGGGCATGGCTTACGGCATTGGCTGTAGGCTGCACACGGAAAGGCATGATGGAACCATCGCCCAAAACGTGGTACGACTCCCAGTAATATTTGTTGTTCACACTGCCTTGGTAATTGCCGGCATGTGCATAGCAAACCGCAAGGTTGCCTACAAAGACCATAGAAGATACAGTGTTATAGGTGTCATCCATCCAAACGCCATCATAAACACCAGTTGATGATTCAACGTTCGATGGGGTAGAACCATTCATCGTGTGGGTTGCACCGACACCAAAGTAATAGTCTTCATACCAATAGGAACTTGGGCAAGAACCAATGTAAGAGAAAGCGCCTTTGTTCTCGGCACGAGTCAAGGCTTCGCCGAGGCATGGGCTATAATAACCGAAATCAGCAGCCAAACAGCAGTTGCCCATGGCAAGGAAATACTTGTTGGCATTGGTCAAAGTATTGACGGCATTAACAGTGAAACTCGGGTCGGCCCAGCTGGTTTCGCTGCCGTGAGCCGTGTAGTTGATGAAACCTATACCGGTATTCATGGTACTATAGCAACCTGAATACTGACCCTGTGTAAGATAGGTATTCACGTTAGTGAAACCATGAGCTGTATTATAATAATAGGTAGTAGCATAGTTGACGGTTGGCTGGCCCACACGCGGATTCCAGTAGCTGTCCCAACCTGAAATCAAGGTAGTATTGCTCAGATAAGAAGGATCAGGCATAGCATACTGCTCGTATTGCAATATCTTGTTGATGATGGCCGTCAGTTGGGTGGTGTTTTCAGCTGACATACGGCTATAGAACATATCCGGGTAATCATCGTTATCAACCGAACCATAATAAAGGTCTGTCACTTTTTGTGACTGGCTACCCATGGTGTTCGGCACTTGGGCCACATCGCCGGCAATGATCAGGAAGGTAGGTGTTTCGCCTGAGCTGACACCCGTATTGTATTTGCCCTGAACAAATGAACGGATGGCGTTATAAGTTGATCCTGCTTGGGCTGTAGTGTAAACCTCGACATCGAAACCTTTCTGGATTTTCCAACTGACCCAAGGCTGCAAGGCGCTGACATAGTTTTCAGGGGCAATGACGAGCATGTGGACTGGATAAGCCATCAAGTCGGGGTGGTCGGTATAGACATCCAGAATCTGGCGGTAGTTGAACATCTGCTTGTAAACCACATCGAAATAAGGGCTGTAGGTATTGACCAACATGCGTTCGGTTTCAACGGCATCGGCGCCATCAAAGCTGACTTCAACCTCAATGTCGTTGAACACACGCAAAGTGTTGGTGGCGGCGTTGTAGCTCAAAGGATTGACCACGAGCGAACCCACGCGGATGCCGCGCAGCGTGCCCTGAACTTCGATAGAAGCGGCAGGAACCGTTGCCAAAGCTCTGGTTTGATAAGCATCCTGATTGTAGACGAACTCAATATCCTCGGGATTCTGGTCCTTGCGGACAGAAGGCTGATGAGGAACAATAGTATTGATGCCATAATCCGAAAGCTGATAATCGGTAGTCGTGAAACCGACAACGGAGACCGTAGGAGTAGCACCGAAAGGCACTGCCAAAAGTTCGTGAGTGGCAGGCAGTTCAGGCGTTCCGATTTCGCCCGAAGGATAAGCACCAGGGAGAGCGATTTCTGAAAAAACGCCTCTTTCCGATTGAAATTCAACACTTTCGATAGAACCGTAACTGAAAACGGCACGGAGAGCCGTCATGTCGCTTTTAGTGATTTCGGCACGCGATTGCGACCTCAAGTCGATGCGGCCATTTTGAGCCACAGCCATGCATCCGCACATGACCAAGACGATAAACAGAGATAATTTTTTCATTAAAATATGAGTTTTGTTGTTTACTATTTTCTCAAGTCGCAAAAATAGTAATTTACAGCAAAACTGCAATACGTTTTCTATTGAAAAATAGAGGAAAAATCGCAGTTTTTATTTCAGCAATTGCAATTCCTTTTGGGCGTTTTCCTCAGAATAGACACAAGGCACCAAAGCCTCGCCCTTCGGCCCGACAAAACCATAGCGTGGTTCCTCAGAAGTCAGGTCCAAAACCACCTTCCCCACTCCATCGATGAAATCGTAGGCGTAATTGTAAACCGGCTCCACCATCACGTTTCCCGATTTGCCGATATAGCCGTAATGGACATCACCATCTTCATTCTTTTCGGCAAAGACAGCCGCGCCATCATGGAAATTGCCGACATAATGGAAACCTTTTTCAAAAGCCTTTTTTCCTGTTTCATCAAGGAAAAACCAAGGACCGTTTTCCTCTTGCTGAACGCGGAACAAGCCTTCGCTGAAACCGCCCGTCTTATAATAAACCGGTTCGATGACTACATTTCCCGAACGGTCGATGTAACCGAATTTGCTGCCTTCGCGAATCACAGCATAATCGCCACTGAAACGTGTGGCATATTCAAATGTAGGCGCAATGACAAAATTTCCCTTGCCATCGACATAGCCATATTTATGGTTTTCAACACTTTGCCGAGGCAGCAATTCCTGCGGAAAAGCTGACAACGACAAAAGCAGGAAAGCCACAATCAAACTAAAGCATCTGCGAATATTCACGGGCCAATCCTCCTTGTGAAGTTTCCTTATAAAGCGAAGGTAAATCCTTGCCGGTCTGTTTCATGGTCTCAACCACTTTGTCGAACGACACGCGGTGGCGGCCATCGGTGAAAGTGGCGTAGATGTTTGAGTCCAAAGCACGGGCAGCAGCATAGGCATTGCGCTCGATGCAGGGAATCTGCACCAAGCCGCAAACCGGGTCGCATGTCATGCCAAGGTGATGTTCCAAAGCCATTTCGGCAGCATATTCAATCTGTGCCGGACTGCCGCCAAACAGCTGGTTGGCAGCAGCTGCCGCCATGGCGCAAGCCACGCCGACCTCGCCCTGACAGCCCACTTCGGCTCCCGAAATGGACGCATTGGTGCGCACGATGTTGCCAATCAAAGCCGCCGTCACCAAGGCCTTGATGATGCGCTGGTCGGCAAACTCATAACTTTTTGAAAGATGGTACAATACGGCAGGCATCACGCCACAGGAGCCGCAGGTCGGTGCCGTGACGATACGCCCACCCGAAGCATTCTCTTCCGAAACGGCCAAGGCATACGAATAAACCAAACCACGGTTTTTCAAAGTATGCGTATACCCCGAAGCCTTGATGTGATACATGGCGGCCTTGCGGCTCAGATTCAACGGGCCTGGCAACACGCCTTCGGCCTGCAAGCCACGCTCAACGGCCTCTTTCATCACCTGCCAGACCTCCATCATGTAATCCTCGATTTCTTTCTGATTTTCATATTCGTAGACATATTCCCAGTAGGTTCTGCCACGCATTTCGCACCAATCCAAAATGTCAGTCAAAAGGCTCATAGGATAAACGTCTGCCGACTCGTTTTCAATGCCTTCCTCGGCCAAGTTGCCGCCGCCAATACTATAAACTGTCCAAGAGTCTAAGGCGTTTTTCATCTCATCGAAAGCCTTGAACAACATGCCGTTAGGATGAAATGGCAAGATGACATCAGGCCTCCAAACGATTTCAGTAGGAGCCTGCATGGCGTTGAGAATCGCCCAATCGGTCATGTGGCCTTTTCCTGTTGCAGCAAGACTGCCATAAAGCGTCACTTCAAACGAAGCCGCCTCAAAATGACGCTCATTGAAAATCTGAGCAGCCCGCTGCGGGCCCATTGTGTGACTGCTCGAAGGACCGATGCCAATTTTATAAATATCCTGTATGGATTTCATGATTCAGAGATTTTCAGACTGCAAAAATACGGTGAATTTTACATTTTGGACATTTTTTTTCATCAAAACACTTGCACAAACGAAAGATTTCCTATCTTTGCAGCCGCAAATCGAAAGATTCAACGCAGTTAAAAGGGGCATTAGCTCAGTTGGCTAGAGCGTTTGACTGGCAGTCAAGAGGTCATCGGTTCGATTCCGTTATGCTCCACAAACCATTATTAAGTCGCTGAACATCAGCGACTTTTTTGTTTTTACCATGAGAGGATTTACCCTTACCTTGCTGTTCATTTATCTTGCCGTTATCAACCTTGCAGGCTTTATCATGTATGCCGTTGACAAAACAAAGGCAAAGCAAAAAGCCCGTCGCATTCCTGAAAAAACGCTGCTCAACTTTGCACGTTTGGGCGGCGGTTTAGGCTGCTGGTTAGGCATGAAGACCTTTCACCACAAGACCCTCCACAAGCAGTTCCGCATCACCGTTCCGCTTTGGACAATAATTTGGGCCGCCCTGCTGGTTACCTTATTAACAATAACAATGCAATAATATACAATTTGTCATTTTTATAACCAACCATGGAGTCCATGGTATTAATCCCTTTGTATAAAAAGGCTAAGGGTGCTCCTCCGAGGAACATGTAGAGCATGGGAGCAATAACACCATCTGCTGTATTTTCAGCAACGGTTTCTACTGCACCCTTGGTAATTTCTTCTTCATCCAGTTCCGCAGTATCACGCCCAACTATCCAGGATAATTTAACACGAGCATCCTTGATATCGTGCTCCATTAAAGGATAGTATACGTTCATACTCTCATCCTTTAAGCATTTGGTTGCAAAAATTTGGTAACAGAAGATGGTCTCGACTGCAAATTTTGCCCAAGGACTAAACATGCCAGCGATGGTAAGAATGCTCCATGGAACCAAAAAGCTTATCGCTATAACAGTGAAAACCATAAGTCCCCCAGCATATAGCTGAGCAATTTCGTTCTTACCACACATACCGCGCAATTTCTTGTCCAAGAAACCAATGAGATTACCAATCAAGCAAATGGGATGTGGAAGCCAATGTGGATCACCAAATATTAAATCTAAAACAAAGCCTGCAAGAATTGCAGCAAGTGATAACATAATTTAGCCTTCCTAATTAAAGAGAGTGTTTTTTCTTAATACATGCTTTGACGAAATTAATCGCAAAGTCTTTATTGCCCCATAAATGTATGTGGGGATAACCAGCGTAGAGTGTTGAACTTGCATTGCCACATTCCCAAGCTCCTCTACCAGAAGCCTTTTTAACGCTAAAGCATTTACCATTATTGGTGCTATCCGAATAATGGAATTCATGAGCGTTAATACAATCTCCTTTAGCACAAAGCAGATTATCCTGTTGGGCTGTCAGAGTGATATAACCGAAACGGGTTAGCTTTGTGGTGAG
>CALGBV010000347.1 GCA_937884015.1 uncultured Bacteroidales bacterium | reverse complement strand
ACCTTCTCGCTGAAAGGCGATAGCCAAGCCCCGTGCCGCGCTTCGACAACAAACAAATCATCGTCGAATTTCACGCCGCTGAATTGCGTGCGCTTGGTCTGAAACAAATGTTTGATGGCCGTGTAGGTCGTGCGGGCATTGTGCGGGAAGGTGAGGGTGATGGTTTGCATGGGTAAATGTTATTTGTTATTCTCCATGTCCCTCCAAATCTTACGGTATACTGACTTCCATAAAATCTGATGAACTGGCAAAGTCCTAATACTTCCACATTCAGGACAGGGCTGAGGCACAGAGTAAACCATGCAGTTGTATTCTATATCATCGGCCTTGAAATGATGTTTGCACTCGGTACATTTGAAAAGTGTTGTTCCTCGATACATGTTACAAATTGATTAATTTATGGTAAGACATTTTGCTGTTATAATGCATCAAATTGTTTTGCAATCTTCATTTATTTGTACCACACATATCCACAATTCTTACAACAGCATTTTCTCTTTGTGTTGCCAGACAATGTTCCAGCTCTGGTGCCCAAAAAACCTCCAATAGCCGTTCCCACAGGACCAGCAACAACAGTTCCTATAATACCTCCAGCTAATGCTGCAGCACAGTCACCTATAACAGCTTTACGATATTTTTCTTTACTATCATAAGTCACATAAGTATTTGTACTTTTACATTTTGGACATTTATCACTCATAATAAAATGATTTTAATATTGTATGTTTATTGTTTAATAGATTTCGGTCTAATCACCTTTTTACATTACGATGTTTTCGACGTCATCTTTTTCTTTTGCTTCATTTTCAATACGTGCTTCTTCGTTCTTCTCGTGCAACTTCTTCAAAATCTTATCTTTCAACAATTTTTCTTCCTGCTCTTTGAGAACTTTAAGTTCTTCTTTCTTTTTGGCAAAAGCATCAAACAAATCACTGATTTCAAAAACCAATGAATCATCGCCAACTTTCGCTTTTGAAAGCATCATATCCAAAATGGCATTCTTTATCTCTCTTCCCGAAAAGCCATCTATCATTGCACTTGCCTTGTCAATTTCTTCATCAGTGAAGTTGTGAGTTTTCGGCAACCTTGAAGGCAGCATTTTCTTAATAATGGCACAACGAGCCTGTTGATTTGGCAATTCAAAACGAATATGTTTCAAAATTCTCGATTCAAAAGCCCTATCAAAATTTGTCACCAAATTTGTTGCGAATAAGACAACGCCCGAAAACTGTTCCAAAAGGATAAGCATTTGACTGCGAAGCGAATTTAAGGCTTGGTCCGATCCTTGAGTGACATTCTGAATGCGTTTGCCCAAAAAAGAATCAGCTTCATCAAAAAACAGAACCGAATCCGTTTGCTCTGCAATCGTAAACGCTTTCATCAGATTTTTTGGTGCTTCGCCGACATATTTCGATTCGATTTCTGCATAATTAAGCAGCAAAATTTTCTTTCCAAGACGATGAGCAATAGCATGGGCACACATCGTTTTACCTGTCCCTGGGTCACCGTAAAAATTCAAGACGCTTCTTGGAACAGAATCTATTTCCGAGAACCCCCATTTATCATATATAAGCTCCTTACATTCAATTACTTTCAATGCATCAAATAAATCTTTGCTCACGTTTTCTGGCAAAATCATCTGCTCGAAAGTATATTTCGGAACTACAGGAATAAAATCAGGTGTTTCATCTGTTTTTTTCGTTTCCATTGTCTTTGATTTTGAATTGTCATTGGGTTTTATATCCAAAGTAATTAATAAGGTGTGCTTTTTGAAGCAAACATCCCAATCGTCTCTACTTTTGAAAAAATCATTCACCAAAGAGACAAAGCCATAACTGCCTTCCATTTCAAAAGATGCGTTATGTTCCACGCGATATGGATTTGCTTCTCGCTTAATGATTTCAAACTTTGGACAGACCTTTATTGGTAATTCCTTTTTTCGATTTAATATGTCTTTAACGAATGATTCAAACGAATTTTCGATTTGATTTGCATAAATCATTTCGTCTGAATCAACTTCTTGTTTTTGAACTATAACTTTTACCATCTTTATTAACTATTCACATAAAGAACCTGACCGACATACAATTCATCAGAGATTCCTTCTTCAGATTCGTAAGTTTTTTCTGCAATAAGCTGATTGTTTGCACCAAAAATACCGACATCAACAGTCTTTGTACTTTTATCTTTGATTTTCAGTTTAATTGCTTTTGAAAAATCCTCTGCAACTTTAGCCTTTAATCTTGCAGCTGTGATCTTTTTCACAATAACTACTGTTGTCGCAACAGCTGCACCACCAGCAACTGCTATAGCAACAATTTTAAGTATATCAAGCCATCCCATTTTCAATCTAAAAATTTAACAGGAGCCGCGCATTAAGGCTCGACTCCTATTTGGTTGCTAATTTAGCACAACTAAATCCTCATTCCCTAACACTTCGAGAAGTTTTTCGTCAAAACCATCACAATAGATTACTTTAACAGGGTTTAATTCGTCAGACTCCTGATTAAAAACTCCAAGCACTAATGACTGAGGTTTTGCCGAATTCGTGTTGATGACATCCTTGAACCGACTTGCACGAGCGACAAACGGAACATTTTTACCTTTTACTAATTGCAGCGTTTTAAAATAGCCAACAACATCACTCATTTTCAGATTACCATTTACGGTCTCTGATTCCATAGGAACCTTCTTCTTGCTTTTCGAGACTGCAATTGCAGCAATAGCAATGGCGCCCAAGCCTAATACTACTCCAAGAATTGTTTTCATATCATTGATTAATTTAGTACCACCAATTGTTCATTTCCAAGGACTTCTTTGGTCTGTTCATCAACATCATCCGCTGCTAAATAGCGAGCGTTTTCAATTTCATCAGTTTCAGCGTTATATGTAGCTTCAAAAATGCCCACATTTTTAACTGGAGCATTTTTTATCATATCCTTAAACTGTTCCGGATTAGCGATGAAAGGTATATCCTTATTCTTTATCAGACGTAAAGATTTGAAATAATTGACAATTTCCTTGAAAAAATTCAAGATTCCGTTGATTACCTTTTTCACCAAGTTCTTAACGCATTCAAAAAAGCGCTTTAAAGCTTCAGCAATTGTACTGATAAAACTACTAGCCATAATTTGTATTATTTTAAGATTACAACATCAGATTCAGAAAACAGTTCCTTTACGTCTTTAGACAAACCATCTGCTTCAATGACTACATAATGGTTTTCTTCTTCAGGCAGCAATTCACGGTCTGTTGCATAAGCAAGATACACTTTGAAAGTGTCTTTTTCAAGCGTTTTGTAAGCAACGACTTCGTTGCTGTTGGCAGCCATGTGCTGTTTTGAGATTTCAACAATCTTTTCAACAGTCAGCATCTCCACTTCTTCAAAAGAGAAATCGAGTTTCGCTGCAAGTTTAGCAGCATCAAAAAACTCTTTGGGATTATTTTTAATTTCATCCAAAATTCCATTTTCTCCAAAAAGTTTTTCTTTCGCAGTTTCCCATCCTTCCTTAATTTTCGGGAGGACTGTCTCGACAAACACTTTCTTCAATTCATCGAGACCCATTTGTCTTAAATCCATTTGTTTAATTGTTTAGTTAGTACTATGTTAATTTGAAGTTTTCTATCCAATTCTCTCCACATCTAACCAAGCCATGCTCAAAGCGCCGGCTTT
>CALGBV010000346.1 GCA_937884015.1 uncultured Bacteroidales bacterium | reverse complement strand
ATCACGCCAAACCTCATAACCTTTTCCAATCAGATGCAGGCCGTCATTTGTATAGTCAAGGTTCATTTTGCCTTCTGCATTAGCGAAAAGCGAAAACAAATCTATGTAAGTAACGTTTTCTTCCTCAGCGATTTGCTTCAACAAAGCATTGGTTACTGGAACGTCTTTCCAACGTGCCGTGTGGCCTTCAAACATGCCGTAATGGTCGTTGACAGGCAAAACGCTCTGAATGAAAATCTTTGTGCGCGGCGATTCAGCCTTGATTCTTCTGACGATTTGCCGTGTTTTTGCAGCAACAGTGTCGGGATTGCCGCCACGGCCCAAATCGTTGATGCCAATCATCAGGAAAACCTTTGCGGGCTGACCTTTGGTGATGGTTGTCAGGCGGTTGAGCACGCCGTCGCACACATCGCCGCTGATACCACGGTTTTTGCAGTGTCTGTTCTGAAAAATCTCGCTCCACTCGCCGCCATCGGTGATGCTGTTGCCTAAGAAAATGATGTCGCGGTGCGAGGTCGGCAAGGTCTCAAACAGCAATTCGCGCTGGTCGTAATAAGTGCTGAATTTGCCAATGGTTTGAGCAAAACCATTGATGGAAAAAACAGTCAATATTGCGATGAGCAAAGTTATTTTCAGATAAGAATTGTTTTTCATTTTATTGATTTATAATAATTTGTAAATATTCGAAACATGTTCAAAACCATGATGTTCGAAGAAAGCATGAGCAGAATGGTTCTCGCGTCCCGATTCAAGATAAATGTCTTTTATGCCTTTTTCCTTGAACCAGGCAAAATCGCGCTGCATCAAGGCGGTGCCGATGCCTTGCGAACGGTTTTCGGACAAAACGAGCAAATCGCACAACATGCCAAACGGCTCGGCGCCATCTTCTTCAATATCAATGACAGAAAAACCAAGCAGTTGTCTTTCAGCGTTTTCCGCTACAAAAACTGCGGCATCATCCGAAGCCAAATGTTCGGTGATGTATTTGTGCCACATTTCGGCAGCATTTGGCGAAGGCTGACCGGCAAATTTACCATCCTCGGTATGAACGGCCACGCCAACACCCATTTGTATTTCACCATGCGAAATGTATTCGGTATGCGCATTGATATGACCGAGGAAAGCCTCTTGAAGCCTTTCCGCATCAGCCATAACTGCTTCTCTTATCGTATAATTCGATGTTTTCATTTTCTCTTGCGTTTGAATAAGGAACGGAAAAAGTCCTTGCCGATGAGCACTACCGAAAGGAACAAGGCAAGAACCATCAGGATGGCGGAAAACCATATCAGGCCATTGGCCATGTGCTCCGACTGGTTTTCGCCAGCGGCCAGACTGATGAAAGGCAACTCGATAGGCTGGAACAATATTTCGAGAAGCGAAACCGCTGATATCAAGCCTAATACGATGTTCAGCGTATTGCTTTGTTTCATCGATTTGTACTCGCTCAGGTTGTGCATCGAGTCGTTGACGCGGTTCATGATGTTTTCCAATTTCTCCATGTCCTCATCGAGTTCAAGGCGTTTCACCGTGCGGTCGAACATGATTTTGTGGGAGACGAATTTCGAATATTTGACGGCATCGAGTTGCAGCAGCAAATTCGTCATCTCGATGCTGATTCTTGAATTGGCAGCGATGATTTCCTGCGGGTCGACATCCTCGGAATCGGTCAAGGTGAAATCCACAAGCCGCTGATTCACATAGCCTATTGTGAATTTCTTCGCCAAAATCATTTCCAGAATCAAGAGATATTCAGGCCACGAAACGTGATAATGCGAACGTTCGGCGAGATGTTCCGCCCAGTCGGTCGGCGCATCGGCGCTGCGCAAGCCGTAAGTGCCAAACACCACGCACATGTTCTGATTGACCAAGACCAAGTCGTCGGTGTCGATGGCGATGTTGCAGCCGCAGACATCTTCATACGACTCTTCCGTGCGGAAAGGCCATTCGCCAGGATAGGAAGTCATCAATCCGACCAATTCCTTTTTGTGATGCTCATAAATGTGGCTGATGATGCCTGCTTCGTCATAACCGAGGTTTTGGAAAGTGTCGTCGTAATGCTGCAAATCCTCCCAAATGTCGACCATCACGTAATTCAGGTCGCGCATTGGCTCCACCTTGAATTTGCCGCGCTTGCGGCTGCTGACGGCACTGAGGCAATGCTGAAGCACAAGGTTCTTATAACGCTGGCAGACAAGCTCAAAAGTATTTGTCGCCCCTTCCAAATCGATGGTCTGACGGTTGTCGGGACAAGGCGACCCATCCTCCAAGACCTGAAGGTCGGAGACATCAACACTTTTCAGTTCTAAGTTGATATTTGTGCCGTCGCTGTCGTCGTCATTCATGCTCCAGTGTTCTGCGCCCATATTGAGTGCCGCCAAAGCTATGAGATGGTCGGTGGTCAGCAGGTTGTCGCTTTTGAAAGCCTTCCCGTCGTTCACTAGACGATACGTCACAGAGACGGTCTTATTGAAGAAAAGCGACATCTCGACATACATATCACCCTCAAGATGAACCACATACGGATCATCGAGCTTGATGTCCATGTGGAAACCTTGCAACTTGAAACGGGCGATGCTCTTCTGGTTGGGTGGCAAGACGAAAATCTGCGAATCGATGTCTTTTTCAATGCGTTCGAAAAGACCCGTTCCAACAGCCTTTTCAATATCGAACTCAAAGCCGTAAGGCACTACGAAAGTCTGCATAAACACAATGGAAAAGCCGTTGAAGCGCAGCCCTTTGTGTTCATCCGTACAGCAAGTGTTGTTGGTCATGACTATAGATTTGGAGCAAAAGTACAATTTTTTGCGATTCGCGATTCGTATTTGAATGAAGTTTGTTTTTCATTGCTGAAAATGCCATGTCTTTGCACCAAACCAAATCAGCTATGGCCATAAAACTCAACTTCAGAAGCCGATGCCAACGAGAGTTTCCACTTGATTGGAAAACCCTATTACGATGAGATTCGTGAGCAGTATCCCGACGACATGATTTCGCTGCTCCAGATTGACGAAAATGATGATTGGGACCTGCGTTTCGTGGATTGCGGCATGGTCTGCTTCATGATTTCGCCCGATGACCTTCGCAACCGCTATTGGAACGGTGCCAAGTGCTATTTTCATTCGTTTTGAGCAGGAAAACACAAACGAAAAAGACGCAGACAAGAAACCTTGTTGCGTCTTATAGAGAGTAAGCCATCGCCCGTGGTTAACGGACGACTACTTTTTTGGTAAGATTCCCCATCTGTATGATATACATTCCAGAGTTGAGGAAGATTTTTGTTTCTTCGTTCACTTCAATACTTTTTATCTCTTGACCTAAAATATTGAAGATCTTGGCGATGCCCTCACCCTTGATAGTGATGAAACCATCATTGGATGGGTTTGGGTAGATGCTGACGTTGTTGACAACATTATCATCTACACCAAAGTCAGATTTTGGGATTCCGATGATGATGAATGTGTTTAAAATCGCAGAACTGGTACCTAATCTACCGTCTATGACTGCAACATCATAGATTACAGTATCTCCAGCAACTGGTCCGTAGACATCGATTCTTTTCATTCCAGACATTCCCTCTATGAGGTTTCCATTCTCATGCCAATTTCCTGTCCGGACAAAGGTTTCCTCGTATGGCACCCAATGCCACGGCTTGAGTGTGTATTTTTTCCCTTCTTCGACATAGATGGTGTCGGTGAAGGGGCGCATCTGCGCCGGGCGGGTGTAGGCGCCGATGACGGTAATGCCAGAATAATCTTGTGTTCTTGGACCTGCAGTGAGTGCTGCAATATCGCATACATCATTTACCCTTAGATACTTTGAATAGCCTATTGTCTCACGTGGGACATAGTCAATAAACTCTTGTATCTCAGGGTACTCTAGCACTATCGGAAGATAGCCTTCGTATGTACCATTGTTGAACTCATCACAGATGAGTCCAGTGATGAGAATGGTATCTTCAGCCGGCTTAACACTTGCTTCGCCGGAGCCGTAGACGACCATGTCAACTACTTCGTCTTCCCAGCCTTCTGGAGATTGAGCATTTGCACTTATGCAGACGATCATCCCGATTATCATGCAAAAAATTTTTACATAGTTTTTCATTATTCTTTTGTTTATTATTCCTCTTATTGCGCAAAAATAGGGATAATTTTGAATTTGGAAAACAAAAACAGTAAAAATCATGATTTGTTTGGCATTTGAGCATTTATCACTATTTTTGCAGCCGCTTTTTAAATACTCAGAAATATGGAATCAACAAACAAACATTTCAAGCGTTACTTAGTAACCACAGCTTTGCCATACGCAAACGGTCCAGTTCACATCGGTCACCTTGCCGGCGTTTATATTCCTGCCGACACTTACGTCCGTTATCTCCGAATGTGCGGCAAAGAAGTCATGTTTGTCGGTGGTTCCGACGAACACGGCGTGCCAATCACCATCAAGGCCGAAAAGGAAGGATGCACGCCTCAGGATATTGTCGACCGTTATCATGGCATCATCAAGAAATCGTTCGAAGAACTGGGCATGAGCTACGACATTTACTCACGCACCTCTTCGGCCATGCATCATGAAACGGCTTCGGAATTTTTCGAGAAACTCTATAAGGAAGGCAAATTCATCGAGCAGGAAAGCGAACAGTATTTCGACCCTGAACGCCAGAAATTTCTGTCCGACAGATATATCGTCGGCACTTGCCCGAAATGCGGTGCCGAAGGTGCTTACGGCGACCAGTGCGAAAAATGCGGCAGTTCATTGAGTCCAAACGAACTGATTAATCCTCATTCGCAACTCAGCGGCGCCGCTTTGGTGAAGAAGATGACCAAACACTGGTATCTGCCTCTCGACCAATACGAACCTTGGCTCCGCGAGTGGATTCTGGAAGGCCACAAGGAATGGAAGACCAACGTCTACGGTCAAGTAAAGAGCTGGTTGGACAGCGGTTTGCAGCCTCGCGCCGTCACCCGCGACTTGGATTGGGGCGTTCCTGTTCCGATTCAAGGTGCCGATGGCAAGGTGCTTTACGTTTGGTTTGATGCGCCTATCGGCTACATCTCTAACACCAAGGAAATCTGCCAGCAAAGAGGCGACAACTGGGAAAAATGGTGGAAAGACGAAGACACCAAAATGGTGCATTTCATCGGCAAAGATAACATCGTTTTCCACTGCATCATCTTCCCTTGCATGCTGAAGGCTTACGGCGATGGTTTCATCGTGCCTGAAAACGTGCCTGCCAACGAGTTCCTGAACCTTGAAGACGATAAGATTTCCACCTCTCGCAACTGGGCTGTGTGGTTGCACGAATATCTTGAGGAATTCCCTGGCAAACAGGATGTTCTGCGTTATGTGCTGACGGCAAATGCCCCTGAAACCAAGGATAACAACTTCACTTGGAAAGACTTCCAGGACCGCAACAACAACGAGTTGCTCGCCATTTTCGGCAATTTCGTCAACCGCATTCTGGTCTTGACGCACAAATATTACGAAGGTGCCGTTCCTGCCATGGAAAACCTCACCGATGCCGACAAGGCCGTTATCGAGGAAATGAACGGCTATCCCGACAAGATTGGCGCTTTGATTGAGAACTACAAAT
>CALGBV010000345.1 GCA_937884015.1 uncultured Bacteroidales bacterium | reverse complement strand
GACATCATCAACGAAGGACTGACATTCAGCGGAGATTTCGGACTGAACATCAACCAACTAGCACTTTCCAACTGGGCTGCTGGCGGTGAAAGTTCGTCAAGTGGGAAAGCCTTTGCCGACTTTACATTGACCGATAACAAAAAAAGATACGAAAGCAAGATTATCGGTAAATTTGCTTTTGGCATAGCACGCTTCTCCGACAAGCGTCTGGAAAAATCCGATGATAAAATCGACATAAGCTATTCATATTCACGTAGATCTGGCAAACTTTCCAATTTCTCACTCGTGTCGACTTTCAGCACACAGTTTGCAAACGGTTACACCTATCCCAACGATTCGGTCAGGATTTCAGCGTTTTTTGCGCCCGCTTATCTCACGGTATCAGCTGGTTACACGTTTAAAACAAAAAAAGATGTCTTTCGTGCTTATATCAGCCCATTTGCAGGAAAAGTCACTTTCGTCATGGCGCAGGAATTGGCCGACCAAGGCAAATACGGTGTCGCCCCCGCTTATTACGATGCTGATTCCGTCTTCATTCATGGCGAAAACATCGCTCCCGCATTAGGTGCCAACATCATCATCAATTTCAAGCAAAACATCGGTAAAAACATCACCTATTCGACCCTCCTGAACTGTTTTTACAACTATTTCGAACACCGCAACGACGGACGGGTGAAAATCGACATGAACTGGGAAAACACCATTGATTTCATCATCAACAAGAACATTTCAGCCGTGTTTTTCATTCATCTGAAATACGACCACAACACGACATTCCCCGTCTACGAGACCATAGAAGGCGTGGAGACCGTTGTCGACAACATACCCAAACTACAATTCAAGCAATCATTAGGCATTGCCTTAATACATAAATTTTAAATATCTGATTATGAATATTCTGATTACAGGCTGCAAAGGCCAATTGGGAACCGAAATCATAAAAATTGCCAAAACGGATAAATACCACACCTGGTTTTTCACCGATGTCGACAGGCTCGACATCTGCGAAGCGCAAGCCGTCGAAGACTATTTCTCCAGCAACGACATTCAGGTCTGCATCAATTGCGCAGCCTATACCGCCGTCGACAAGGCCGAGGACGAACCAGATTTAGCATTGAAAATCAATGCGAAAGCGCCTCAAATATTGGCTCAGACTTGCAAAAGACATGAGGCTTTACTCGTTCATGTCTCCACCGATTATGTTTTCAGCGGCAATGGAACAAGTCCATATCAGGAAAGCGAACCCGTAGCACCGCAATCCGTCTACGGCAGCACCAAGGCCGAAGGCGAAAGACTGATTCGGGAAAGCGGTTGCAACCATTTCATTGTCAGGACGGCATGGCTTTATTCCGCCACTGGAAAGAATTTTGTAAAGACCATGCTCATGCTAGCTGACACACGCGATGAAATCAACGTAGTCTGCGACCAGAAAGGCACGCCGACTTGGGCTTACGATTTGGCTGAAATACTCATTCATCTCGTCAACCAGAATGGTCTGAACCCCGTTCACGAGACCTTCCATTTCACCAACGAAGGCATCATCACTTGGTACGATTTCACCGTGGCCATCATGGAAATCGCAGGAAAGACATGTAAAGTCAACCCAATTACGACCGACCAATATCCGGCCAAGGCACATCGTCCGGCATACAGCGTCTTGGACAAGACGAAAATCAAGAACTACACCAACAGGACAATTCCATTTTGGCGCGACAGCTTGGTGAAATGCATTGAAGAACTAAGACTTAAGGAATAAGCATTAATACATCAGAATCCCAGCCCCGTAGGGGCGACATCCCAGTAAGCAGGTGACGTAAGTCCCTGCCGGATGGCACAGCCAGACGCACGAAAAATAATCATCATAAAATAAACATAAACAACATGGATCCTAAAATCATAGAAAGAGCAAAGAGTTGGTTGACAGACCTCTACGATGCCGAAACAAAAAAGCAAGTCCAGGACATGCTTGACAACGACCCAAACGAACTGGTGGAAAGTTTCTACCGTAACCTTGAATTTGGCACTGGCGGTCTGCGTGGCATAATGGGTGCAGGTACCAACCGCATGAACATCTACACCGTTGCCATGGCCACACAAGGTTTCGCCAACTACATCAAGCTGATGCACCCAGGCGAAAAAGACCTCAGCGTCGCCATTTCATACGATGGTCGCAACAACAGCCCTGCTTTCGCCAACATCACCGCCGATGTCATGTCGGCCAACGGCATCAAGGTCTACATTTTCGACTGCCTCCGCCCTACCCCTGAACTTTCCTTTGCCGTGCGCGAAATGAAATGTCAGGCCGGCGTGATGGTCACGGCCTCGCACAATCCGAAGGAATACAACGGCTATAAGGCCTATTGGAATGACGGCGGTCAACTAGTCAGTCCACACGACAAAAATGTGATTGCCGAAGTGGAGAAAATCACCGACCCTTCGATGGTGAACTTCAAGCGCAATCCCGAACTCATCACCGTTTTAGGTGAAGACTTCGACAAGATTTACCTTGAAAAAGTGTATGGCCTTTCACTCTCGTTAGGCCTCATCAAGAAACATAAAGACCTACGCATCGTCTACACGCCAATTCATGGAACAGGTCGCCGTTTGGTGCCTGAAATCCTGAAGATGAAAGGCTTTGAAAACGTGTATTGCGTTGAAGAGCAGATGATTGTTGACGGAAACTTCCCTACCGTGAAATCACCGAACCCAGAAGAACCTGCCGCTATGGCATTGGCTGTAAAGAAGGCTCAGGAAGTAAATGCCGACCTTGTCATGGCCACCGACCCTGATGCTGATCGTGTAGGCATAGCTGTGAAAAACGACAAAGGTGAATTCATCCTGCTCAACGGTAACCAGACCGCCAGCATTTTCGTCTATTACCTCCTCACCCGTTGGAGCGAACTCGGCAAACTGACTGGAAAAGAATATATCGTGAAGACCATCGTTACCACAGAATTGTTGTTTGAAATCGCTAAGAAATACGATGTCAAGCGTTACGACGTGCTGACTGGTTTCAAATACATTGCCGACAAGATTCTGGAATTGGAAGGTAAGGAACAGTTCATCGGCGGCGGCGAAGAAAGCTATGGCTATCTGGCTGGCGATTTCGTCCGCGACAAGGATGCTGTAATCGCCACCAGCATGATTGCCGAAGCCACCGCTTGGGCTGCCGAACAGGGCAAGACACCATATCAGCTGCTCATGGACAACTACAAGGAATTCGGCCTCTACAAGGAAAAGCTCGTATCCCTGACCAAGAAAGGCATCAGCGGAACAGAAGAAATCAAGGCTTTGATGGCTAAGTTCCGCACCACGCCTCCAACTGAAATCGACGGCGAAAAAGTGGTTGAAATCCGCGACTACAAAGCCAGCGAAGCCAAGGATTTGCTGACGGACAAAGTCACTGCCATCAACCTGCCAAAGAGCGATGTGCTGCAATTCTTCACCGAAAGTGGTTCGAAGATTACGGTCCGTCCTTCAGGCACCGAACCGAAAATCAAGTTCTATTTCAGCATGAAAGGCAAGATTGAGGGCAACATTGACGCAGCCATGAAATGCCTGGATGAAAAGCTGGAAAAAGCTGCCAAGGAATTGACGGAATAAGGAAACAGTCATTTCAAGAAACATTAGGGAGTCTTATTTCAGGCTCCCTAATGCTTTTTAAGGCCAACACTATTTTCCAATCGGAATTTATTTATCTTTGCAAGAAATATCACATTATAATGAAACACATCAGACTTATTTTGGCTCTGGCCATCATCGCAGCCGTGCAACCGTTATTAGCTTGCACCAACTTTCTCATCACCAAAGGCGCTTCCGTCGATGGTTCGACCTTCATCAGCTATTGCGCTGATTCACATATCCGTTACGGAGAATTATACTACACGCCAGCCGCTGATTGGCCGGCCGGCAGTATGCGCGTATGTTACGACCGTAGCACCAACAAGCCCCGTGGTTCCGTTGCGCAACCTGCTCATACATATCAAGTTGTCGGTTACCTGAATGAAAATCAAGTCGCACTTGGCGAAACCACATTCGGTGGCCGCGAAGAACTCATGGATCCGCGCGGCATAGTCGATTACGGCAGTCTGATGTTCATTGCCTTGGAACGCGCCACCTCGGCCCGTCATGCCATCCGCATCATGGCCGACCTCGTTGAAGAATACGGCTATGGCAGCGACGGCGAATCGTTTTCCATCAGCGATGCCAACGAGGTCTGGTACATGGAAATGATGCCAAAAGGCTACACCGAGCAAATCACAAAAAGCGGCGACACCATCAACGCCAACCGCGGCGCCGTTTGGGTTGCCATCCGCATCCCTGACGGCTATGTTTCTGGTCACGCCAACGCTGCCCGCATCACGACCTTCACCCTGCGCAACGGCAAAACCAGCATCACCGATAAGGATTGGAAAAAACTCGACAATCCAGCAGTGGAAGTCATTTACAAACACGACATCATCGATGTAGCCCGCAAACACGGCTATTTCACTGGCAAAGACCTGGATTTCGATTTCTCGGCAGCCTACGCTCCCGTTGACTTTTCGGCAGCCCGCATCTGCGACTTGCGCGTATGGACTATGTTCAACGAAGTGTGCGACGGTATGGATCAGTACTGGGACTATGTGACCGGCAAAGACCTCACCCACGGCCGCATGCCGTTGTACGTCAAACCGAACCGCAAAATCAGCCTCAGCGACATGATGGCTTTCCAGCGCAACCACTATCAAGGCACAGAACTCGACAAAACCCTCGATGAAGGCGCCGGACCTTTCGGTTCACCCGCACGCTGCAACCCGCTCTACTGGGAATACGACGGCAAGAAATACTTCAACGAACGCAGCATCGAAGCCGTGCAAACCGGATTCTCCTTCATCGCGCAGTGCCGTAACTGGATGCCCGACATAATTGGCGGCATCATCTGGTTTGGCGTCGACGACACCAACTCAACGGTTTACACACCTTTCTATTGTTCCATTAACGAAGTACCCATTGAATACCGCCACGGCAATGGCGACATGCTGACCTACAGCGACAATGCCGCTTTCTGGGTCTTCAACCGTGTGGCGCATTTCAAATATCTGTACTACAACCGTGTCATTGGCGACATTCAGAAAGTGCAGAAAGAATTGGAAGACAATTACATCCAAGCCACAGCAACACTCGAGGCCGGACTCAAGGACTGCGACCTTGCCAATGCGTCTATCAAAGAAAGACTGACAAAATTCTCGAACGAGGCTGGAGCCAAAACCGTGAAACGCTGGAAGGAATTAGACAATTACCTTTTGGTGAAATACCTCGACAGCAACATCAAGCAGGAGGACGAGAATGGATTCAAGACCAACGGCTACGGCTATCCTGCCCGTCCCATGCAGCCTGGCTATCCGGATTCATGGAAGAAAAGAGTTTCGGAAGAGACTGGAGAACAATTTGTCAGGCCGGAATAAGAGCATTATTCCTTCATAAAAGCCTGAATCTCCTTTTCACGCATCGAGCGGAATTCGTATTCGCCGACAACTTCGCCATCTTCCAAAAGAAGAATGACGGGGAAAACACCACTGGTGATTTTCAGCAAGTTGACGACATCTTCATAGATTACATCTTGGTAAATTTGTGATTGCGAAAGCTCATAAAAACGAGACTTGCCTTCTTCGGAGCCCATGAAAACATAACAAATGTTTTCGGCAGGGAAACCATTAAACTGCTGCATCAGCGAGAGTTTGTGCGCCGACATCTGGCAATAATCGCAAGCCGTTGAGAAAAAGCAGACGACCTTTTTGCCATCATCCAAATGCAATTCATCCAATGGCGGTTGCTGCATGACTTCATCGAAAAGTTCGACATTCAGGTTTTGCTGAGGCTTGTAGGCCGATGTGAAATTGTCGGGTGGCGAAACTGCGAAAACAGCAGCAGTTGCCACGACAATTGCACCCGCCAAGACGAACCAGTCGTTACGGAAACGGATGCCCTTTACCTTGTAAACCAAGGCAAAAAGCGCCATCAAAACCATATTCTTAATGATGGATTGCCATGGATTGAACTGCAACACATCGCCAAAGCAATGGCAATTGTCGGTTCGGCCAATCAGTTGAGCGTAAATTAATAATAAGGTGTAGCCTATCAGCATGGCCATGCTGCCCCACCACATCAGTTTGTGGAAACAATTGGAAACCAGACCAATGCCAAGGACCAACTCGGCAATGATGGCAGCACGCGCCACTAAGAAAGAGAAGTTGAGACTGAAAAAATGATAACTATAGACATAAATCTCAAACTGATCCATGTCGATGATTTTCAGAATAGCCGAAGCAATGAAAACCAGTCCCAAGACGATTTTCAGCATCAGCGGCAATATCTCTTTCAGTTTTTTCATTCTTCAAAAAAGATAAGGCATACACCCTAAGGAATATGCCTTACCTTAAAAATTCAGAATAGAATTATTTCTTTTCGCAATGGAACTTGGCACCAGCAAGATTTCCGATATTCAGATTCCATGCACCAGCATTTTCAAGATCCGAACAACTGCCTGTGGTAACTTTTTCACCCAAAGGCACATTAGTATTTACTCCAAAGATTTCAATATCATAAGAGCAGACACAGGTCTTTTCCTTTGAACATGAGGCGAAACCGAGCATGGCTACGGCAGCCAAAACTAACAAAACTTTCTTCATTTTTTAATTTGTTTATAGTTAATAAAATAAAATATTTCAAACAATTAATTCCAGAATTGCCACCAGGGTTTGTCTTCAGGATTGTGAGTTGCCTCCTCTTTCGTAATCTCCACGCAAGTCACACGCCCCCAGCCCGAAAATTCCTTCGATTTTTCTTCGCATGAAGAATGGTCAAGAATCAAATAATAGTCATCCTCATCGTGGCCCAAATTAACAGCTTCGTCTTCGATAATCGTCGAACAACGGCAATAACGCTCTTTCTTGCAGGAAGAGAACGCCACAAGAAGCACCAAAGCCATAAGCATCAAAACTTTCTTCATTGTCACTGATATTTTCTGCAAAAGTATAAAATTTCCTCCATTAGAACGCAATTTCAACCATTTTCTTGTTCGGGTTTCGGTTTTCTTTGTTACATTTGCCGAAATTAAGCAAATGCAAAATGCAGGATTTTGAAATACAAAACACGTTAGCCGAACTATGCCGCACAATCGGCGAAACGCCTACCGACATTAAGAACATTGCCGAATCGGGTTCATCACGGAAATACTACAGGATTTTCACCCAAAACGGCAGCCTTATCGGAACTTACAGCGACAACACGGAGGAAAACGAAGCCTTCTTCAGTTTCAGCTGCCATTTTTCAAAACTCGGATTGAATGTTCCCAAAGTATTGTGCGTCAACGGGAAAAAGGATTGCTACCTCCAAAACGATTTTGGCGACGACAACCTTTTTGCCCACATCCAGCAAGCCTTGATGACGAATGGCTACACGCCGCAACTCATAGAATCGTTCAAAAAAGTCCTGCATCATTTGGTGCGTTTCCAGACCGAAGGCCATCAAGGTTTAGATTACACGAAAGCCTATCCGTCAGCATGTTTCGACCGCCAAGCCATCATTGACGACCTGAATTATTTCAAATACTATTTCGTCAAGCCACATCAGGAAATCATTTTCAACGAAACGCGGCTCAACAACGATTTCAATGCCTTTGCCGATTTCGTCAGCACGGCGCCCAACGATTTCTTCATGTACCGTGATTTTCAGTCGCGCAACATCATGATGAAAAATGGCGAGCCTTATTTCATTGATTTCCAGGGCGGACGGCGCGGTCCTTTGCAATACGATGTGGTCTCGCTGCTCTATCAGGTCAAAGCGCAGATGCCACAAGACCTGCGCGACCAGCTCGTCACCTATTATAAAAAAGAGCTATCCGAGCACCTCAACCTTGATGCACTCAAATTCGATGAATATCTCCCTTATTTCGTCTATCTACGCTTGATGCAAGTGCTTGGTGCATACGGTTTTCGCGGTCTCATACAGAAAAAATCACACTTCTTGGAAAGCATTCCGTTTGCCCTCAAGGAAATCCGTTTGCTGAGCGAAACTACCCCTCTTCCACAATTTGCCGAACTGCAAAGCGTCATCAGCCAACTCAAACAATTGGAAGAACGCTACACGCCAAAACCTACTGGTTGTCTGACCGTTACCATCAACAGCTTTTCATTCCGCAAAGGCTATCCCGACGATTTCAGCGGCAATGGCGGCGGTTTCGTCTTCGACTGCCGCGCCTTACCTAACCCAGGCCGTGAACCCAAGTTCAAGACTAAGACCGGCAGAGACATTGAAGTCGTTGAATATCTGCTTGCAAAGCCACAGACCCACGTCTTCCTTGAACACGTGAAAGGCATTGTGGCGCAAAGCGTCGACAATTATTTAGAGCGTCATTTCAGCAACCTGATGCTCTCCTTCGGCTGCACGGGAGGCCAGCACCGCAGCGTGTTTTTCGCCCAAAGCATCTACGACTGGCTGAAAAAAGAATACCCAAACATCCATCTCATTCTCAACCACCGCGAAAGAAAAATCAAGGAGGAACGCAAACCATGAATACCGCAATGATTTTAGCCGCCGGATTAGGCACGCGGCTCAAGGAACTGACCCACGACAAGCCAAAGGCTTTAGTCGAAATCAACGGCAAGACGCTGTTGCAACGCACCATTGAGACCCTTATTGCCAATGGCTTTGAGCGCATCATTATCAATGTGCATCATTTTGGAAATCAAATTATTGAGTTTGTCAACACACATCAACTCGATGCCGAAATCCTGATTTCCGACGAGCAGCAGCAACTCATGGACACAGGCGGCGGCATCATTCAAGCCTCACCCCTTTTCGCCGATACCGAAGCCGTGCTCATCCACAATGTTGACATCATCAGCGATGTGAACCTCAAAAGCCATTACCAGGATTTCATCCAATCAGGCGACGACGCTTGGTTGCTCACCCAAGACCGCGAAACGGCGAGAAAACTTCTTTTCAATACTGAAAATCAACTCATTGGTTGGAAAAACAAAAGTACGGAGCAATACAAATGGGTGAACGGCGCCACAGAAAATTACAAGGAAAGAGCTTTCAGCGGCATGCACATTTTCAAGCCAACGCTCTTTGCCGATTTCGAGAAAAAACCCGTCAGCGTCATTGACTTATACCTTAGTTTGGCACAACGCAAACAAATCATTTCCAAAGAGATACAGGCAAATCTTTGGTTTGATTTGGGAAAGATTGAACAGATAAAATCCGTTGGCGAAAAACTGAAAGAAAACGAAAAACATAAAAATTAAAAGAGTTCAAAATAGTTCAAAACCTGCATCGCAGAATGATTTTATCGTGCAAAGCGCATTTGAACAATTTTGAACAACATTTATTATCCATGAACACACCTTTCATCAGCCGATTAGCGCAACACATTACGGCCAATTTCGACCTGAAAAACCAGAACCTGACCATCGTCTTTCCGAACAAAAGAGCGGCATTTTACCTCCGTTCCGAGTTCAAGCGCATCATTAACGACAACATTTGGCTGCCGCAAATGCTCTCCATCGAGGAAGCCGTCACGCAATGGAGCGGCACCACGCTTGTTGACAATTTGGATTTACTTTTCGAACTGATTGACATCGATGCAGAACTGACTCACAACAACCTAGAAAGCGACACTAACCTACGCATTTTCGGCAGTCAGGCCGCGCAAATGGCAAAGGATTTCGACGAAATCGACCAATATGACGTAAACGCAGAAGAACTTTTCAATTTCATTGTAGCCGATAAGGAACTGCAAATCTGGAACTTCGATGAAGAGCAACGCAAGGAAAAGGAAAAGAAATACTTGCAGTTTTTCCACTCTTTGCACGACTATTATAAGGAACTGGGCAAGAGGCTTGACGCACAAGATAAAGGCTACTACGGCATGATTACGCGCCAGCTTTCGCACCTCAATGACGAGGACCTTTCAAAAAAAGTCGGCGACCGTTTCATCATCTTTGCTGGCTTCAACGCCTTGACCCGTACCGAAGAAACGATTATCGAAAAACTCGTCAAATATGGCAAGGCCGAAGTCATATTCGATTACGACCGCTATTACATTGAAGCCGAGAACAATGAAGCTCGATTTTTCGCACGCCGTTATCAGGAAAAACACGGGGAATGGCTGGCCAATGGCATCAGCGAAAGACTTTTAGAAGAAGAAAAAAACATCCACATCATTTCGTGCAGCGGCAGCACCATACAAGCTAAAGCCCTGCAAGACAACCTGCAATACATCAACGACAAAGACACGACCGTCGTCCTCGCCGATGAAAACCTGCTCATCCCCGTACTGAACGCAATTCCCGACACAGCAACATATGCCGACCTGAAAGTATCAATGGGTTATCCGCTTCAGCAAACACCAATCAACCAACTCATTAAGGAATACTTCATTCTCCAACGCGGGAAGAAACTCAAGCGGAAAATCAGTGTAAAAGGTGAAGAAAAAGACATTGAAGGCTGGTATCTTTGGCCGATTTTGCGTCTCATGGATTTGGAGATCACGAAAATCATTTTCAGTCAGGCAGAAACGCAAGCCTTCACGCAATGGAAAGCCGATACCGTCAAAAAAGGCACTTTCATCTTTGAGGAAAACGCCATTGAAAGTTTCAATAAATTCCCTGATTTACAGAAATTTCTACATTTGATTCTGAAAGCCAACAAAACGCCCGGACAAATTCTGGATTCCATCAGGGAAATACTGTGTTTCGTGGCACAAAAAACACAGAAGCAATCGCAAAACAACGACCTGCTTTTCCTGCTCAACCAAGTCAGCGAAATTGGCAAAATCATCAACCGCCTCGATTTGGTCATCAAGAAACACAAGGAATATGTCACTGACACACAAGACGTTGAACTTCTTTTCCGATTGGTCAGCGTTGGCAATGCCATAAAACTCAACAGCAGTACCACCGATGGACTGCAAATCATGGGTCTGCTGGAAACCCGTAACCTCGATTTTGGAAAGATTCACATTCTGAGCGTCAATGAAGGCATTTTGCCCGCCGAGAAGCCACAAGGCAGCTTCATTCCGAGTTTCATCAGGAAAGCCCACGATCTGCCCGGCTACTACGAAAAGCAAGCCGTTTTTGCCTATCATTTCTACCATTTGCTGCAAAGCGCCAACGACATTTATCTCTATTACAACGATGTAGGCAACAGATCGGGCGGCGAACCCAGCCGTTTCATTCTTCAGATTTTGCAGGAATTGCCCAAACGAAACGCAAAAATCCGCATCACGGAAGAACCTTTTGCGGGACAAACGGCCAATCCTGGCGAAATCAAAACCCTTGCCGCCGACAAGGAATCTGCTTTGGAAGAACTACAGAATATCATTTGCAAGAAAGGACTAAGTCCCACAGCCATATCGACTTACATCAATTGCCCGTTTAGGTTTTACCTGAAATACATCAAGAAAATCGAAGACAACAGCGTTGATGAAGACACGGGCAGCAACATCACCGGCAGCATCATTCACAAGACTTTTGAATCCCTATTCCAGCCTTATCTGCCCATTGACGGTCAAAGGCAAATCATTGATAAAGAATTATTTATCAACAAGATAAAGCCAAACGCAGAGAAAGAACTGCAAAAAGCCATCGAGGAAAAGCTGCCCGGCGGACTGTCGGACATCGGCTACAACTACATGGACAAACTCGCCTTGCACAAATGGCTCCACGCCTATCTCGACTACACCGAAAAATGTTTAGAAAAGGACGGACTCATCATGTTGGAATTAGAGAGCAATCTGAGCAGTTCCATAACAATCAATGGTTTACAATGCAATTTTGCAGGCTACGCCGACCGCATCGACAAATACGGCGACACCTACCGCGTGATTGATTACAAGTCCGGAAAAGTTGATGATGATTCCGTAAAGCTGCCCTATCGTGAGGAGGGTGAAACCGACATCAATTATCTCAAGCGCATTCCCGAAAAGGCATTGCAGCTGCTGCTTTACAAGTATTTTTACCTCAAGAAAAATCCAAACATCAAGCCGCAAGACATCACGGCTGCACTACACAGTCTGCGCCATCCGAAAAAAATGCAATTCGGTCTTGTCAAGACGCATCCAAGTTCCAAAGGACCTGCCGAAGTGCCATTCCTTTTGGACGAAACTTTCACCGGTGACATGGAAAAACTACTCACCGCCCTAATTGAAGAAATGCTCGATAAGGAAACTTCTTTCAAACAATGCGAAGAAGGCAGCGACACTTGCAGTTACTGCGACTTTTGCGACATTTGCAGACGGGAGAGCAAGAAGTAAAAACCATATTTAATCGCACAACGCTTGTTGCAACTGGTCGATTTCGGTTTCCGTCAGGCCATGATTCAGCATAAACCTACGGACCGAAGCCTCCAGGTCAATTGTTGGCAACAGACTTTCATCATCAATGCCGCAATAATACATCAAAGCATCGTTAAGGCGAATACTGACGACAGTATTATAGAAGGTGGGATTATTATACTGGTTATAATTAAAATAGTTTTCATACGACAGCATGTAATCTGCAACTATTTCATCGTAAGTCGCGCCACAAATGGCCTCCAAAATAGCGCATGCATAACCTGTACGGTCTTTCCCTTCAAGGCATTGCACGAGATAAGGACCTTGTTTTTCAATCATTTTGACCAAACCTTGCAACATCATGACATTCGTTTCATCAGACTTGTAATTCACTTTCAATTTGCAACATACCACGTTGCCTGATTCATAAAATTGACGTGAATATTCAGGCATATCGTCTAACATAGATTGCATTTTCACATCATCATCCGATAAATTCAACGCACAAGCAATGCCTTTCTTTCTCATAAACAGAGCTGCAAAATCGGCCCGGTTATATGCATTATCAAAAGGAGATGACGAACGATACAGACGATTACCAGCAATCCTTCCTAATTTAACCATTCTGGCATTTGAAAACCTTATTGTGTCATATTCATAATCACTAAAATCATTTGAGAAATTCATTGCCATGGTCTGCTGGATATTCTTAGCAGAACCCTTTTCAAACATTGCAATTGCAATCTCAGTGCCTTTCCGTACATCAAGCGCATCAGGTAAGCCGCAAAATGGTGCCGTAAACTCAATGTTTGGCGAACTACGATAGGCCGTAAGCTGCATATCACCGACGCGACAATAAAACCCATCAAAGTAAGGAATTTTCAACACCGTATCATTAAAAGACACCTGAAGGATGTCACCAAATTCAAAATCGGCATCTTTCATTTCTTCTGGCGAAAGTTTCAAAATAGCTCCTCCGAAATCATTCTTTTCCAAAACCTCCGTATAAATTACCAAATTTTCTTCCTTATGACAAGCCGGGAAAAGTAACCCAAGCGAAAGCAAAAGGATGGAATACAAGCAAATATTTTTTCTTCTTTTAATGACTTCTTTCATATTATAGACATTTCAATATGTAATTATGGATTACTTCATCTTACTTTTTCCCCAATCTTTCCTGCAAAGCCAGCATCTCGTCACGCCACTTGGCGGCGTTGAGGAAGTCCATCTCCTTGACGGCTTTCTCCATGTTCTTCTTGGCTTCCTGCAAGGCTCGCTGCAATTCTTTTTCGGTCTTGTAGACTTGCGCTTCGGCAGCCTCCGTATCGCCGCCATCTTTCTGGACGTATGTTCCAGCCGAAACCGTTCCGCCTTTCAAAGTGCCCAACGAATTGTCGATAGCCTTGATAATGGTCTTCGGGACAATGCCATGCGCCTCATTGTATGCGATTTGCTTTGAGCGGCGACGCGCCGTCTCGTCAATGGTCTTTTGCATCGACTCGGTGATGGTGTCGGCATACATGATGACCTTGCTCTCGGCATTACGCGCAGCTCGGCCTGCCGTCTGTGTCAAAGAGCGTTCCGAACGCAGGAAGCCTTCTTTATCGGCATCCAATATGGCGACCAGACTCACTTCCGGCAAATCCAAACCTTCGCGCAATAGGTTGACGCCAACCAAGACATCGAAATCGCCCATGCGCAAACCTTGCAAAATCTCAACACGTTCCATGGTATCGACATCGGAATGGATGTATCTCGTCTTGATTTTCAAGTTGTTGAGATAAGTATTTAATTCTTCAGCCATGCGTTTTGTCAAGGTCGTGACCAACACGCGCTGGTTCTTTTCTATCACTTTGTGAATTTCGTCAATCAAGTCATCCACTTGATTCAGGCTTGGCCTCACCTCAATCACAGGGTCAAGCAATCCCGTCGGACGAATCAGTTGTTCCACATAAACGCCTTCGCTCTGCTGCAACTCGAAATCGGCAGGCGTAGCACTGACATAAATCGTTTGACCTGTCAAGGCCTGATATTCATCGAATTGCAAAGGACGGTTATCCAAAGCGGCAGGCAAACGGAAACCATATTCCACCAAAGTCTGCTTGCGCGAACGGTCGCCGCCGTGCATACCGCGAATCTGCGGCACCGTGACATGACTTTCGTCTATGACTGTTATGAAATCTTCCGGAAAAAAATCCAACAAGCAGAAAGGTCTTGTGCCCGGACTGCGTCCATCGAAATAACGCGAATAGTTCTCAATGCCAGAGCAATAGCCCAATTCACGCATCATCTCCAAGTCGTAATTCACGCGGTCTTCAAGGCGTTTCGCTTCCAACCCTTTTCCGATTTCGCGGAAATATTCGGTCTGCTTAAACATATCATCCTGGATCTCACGCATGGCCTTCTGCATTTTTTCCTGAGAAGTGACGAAAATGTTTGCCGGGAAAATCGTAATCTGCGAAAACGACTCAATGCGTCGGCCCGTAATCGGATCAAAACTCTCCAACGAATCGATTTCATCGTCCCAAAACACAATACGATAGCCATAATCGGCGTAGGCCGGAAACACGTCCAAGGTCTCCCCTTTCACACGGAAACGCCCTTGCACAAAATTGATTTCATCGCGGCTGTAGAGTGCATTCACCAAAGCCTTCGAAACCTCATCGCGGGTTTTCTTGGCGCCTTGCTCAAGATAGATGATGTTTTTTCCGAAATCATCAGGATTACCGATACCATAAAGGCATGACACAGAGGAAACTACGATAATATCCCTTCTACCCGAAAGCAATGCCGTCGTGGTAGCGAGGCGCATCTTATCGATTTCCATATTGATGGCCAAATCCTTCTCAATGTAGGTATTCGTGGCTGGAATGAAAGCCTCCGGCTGGTAATAATCGTAATACGAGACGAAATACTGCACTGCATTTTCGGGGAAAAACTGCTTGAACTCGCCATATAACTGCGCCGCCAGCGTCTTATTGTGGCTGAGAATCAATGCCGGACGGTTCAATTCCGCCAAAACATTGGCAATGGTGAAAGTCTTGCCTGAACCCGTCACGCCGAGCAAAGTCTGGGCACGGTCGCCGCGGTTCAGCCCTTCCACCAGTTGACGGATGGCTTCAGGCTGGTCGCCAGTCGGCTTAAAATCGGATACTAATTTGAAGTTCATTTTTAACCACTGATTACGCAGACAATATTCTACTACAGATTATACAGATTGATACAAATGATTTTTTCAACCGGAGATTACACAGATGACGCAGATTTTTTTGACGCAAGCGTCATAATTAACGCAGATGATTTTACATGCACACACGTATGAATTTCAAAGATTTAACTCACAAAAAAATTTTCTCTCAACATACTCTGAAAATTCTCCGCATTTACAATCACCCAGCAACGGCAATCAGCTTGATTTCAAAAATCAGAGTCGAGTTGCCTGGAATGTCATCGGCATTACGGCTGCCATAGCCTTGTTCGGCAGGAATATACACTATCCAGCGGTCGCCGACGTGCATGTTCATCAAGGCAATCTGAAAACCATTGATGAGTTCATAAACGCGAAAAGTCTCCGGATAATCGCGCTCAAAGGCATCGTCAAACACATGGCCGTCAATCAGCGAACCTTTGTAACGGCAAGTGACAATGCTCTCGTATTTCACCTTGATTCTGCTACGCGCATCGCCCGACTCCAACACTTTGTATAACACGCCGTTAGCCAGCTCATTGATACCTTCTTCTTTCCGCAAATCAGCCAAAAACTGTTCGTTCTTTTCCTTATATGCTTCCTTTTTGTTCATATCGCAAGATTTTGAAATGCAAAGATGCACAATTCTTTAGAATTAGAGAACACTCCTCTATAAAAAAAAGCCCCGGCGAAATGCCGAGGCTTCGTTGTGGTTATCGTTAAGACAATAACGCTTTGCCGAAGTAAGATTACTGAATCTTTTCGACGATAGCCTTGAAAGCTTCCGGATTGTTCAGAGCCAGGTCGGCGAGAACCTTACGGTTGATTTCGATGCCGCTCTTGTTGAGCTTGTCCATGAACACGCTGTAAGACATACCATATTCACGGATGGCTGCATTGATACGGACGATCCACAGGCTGCGGAATTCGCGTTTCTTGTTCTTTCTGTCGCGATAAGCGTAAGTTTGACCCTTTTCGTAAGAGTTCTTCGCCACAGTCCAGACATTCTTTCTTGTACTGAACTGACCTTTGGTCTTCTTCAGGATTTTCTTGCGTCTAGCTCTTGAAGCTACTGCATTGACTGATCTTGT
>CALGBV010000344.1 GCA_937884015.1 uncultured Bacteroidales bacterium | reverse complement strand
GTTGTGGCTGTCCCCGGATCAGGTTAAAATATTGCCTGTCAGCGAAAAATATGCAGATTATGCAGAAAAAGTTTGCAGTTTGCTGAAAAATTCCGAAATTCGCGCCTCAATGGATTCCCGTAACGAGACCCTCGGAAAGAGAATCCGTGAGATTTCCCTGCTCAGAGTTCCTCTGATTGCGATTGTTGGCGAAAAAGAGGCTGCCGAAGAGGAAGTTTCTGTAAGAAAACAGGGCGAAGGTGATAAAGGTTCGAAAAAAATTACTATCTTTGCAGACGAAATCAATGCCGAAGTGGCAGCGATGATGAATAAGTGATAATTCAACCTGTTGTCCCTCAGGGGATAACGGGTTGTAATAATGCTTAAATTTATATTAATTTTAAAATTACTGAATGCAGAAAAAACCTTATTGGTCAGGACCTAAGCGTCCGTCAGCACCAGCCGCAGGCAACAATGGCCCTCGTCCCCAGGGTGGCCGTCGTCAGCAGGGCGGAAAAAAAGACAAAGATGCCCACGCTATTAACGACGAGATCAAAGCACGCGAGGTGCGTCTCGTGGGAGACAACGTGGAGGAAGGTATTTACCCCATAGCCAAAGCTCTCAAGGTAGCCGATGAACTTGAACTCGACTTGATTGAGATTGCTCCTATGGCTCAGCCTCCCGTGTGCCGCGTCATGGACTATCAGAAGTTCTTGTTCCAGCAGCGTAAGCGTCTCAAGGAGCAAAAGGCCAAGTCTGTTAAGGTCGTAGTCAAGGAGATTCGTTTCGGCCCGCAGACCGACGAGCATGACTATAACTTCAAGATGAAGCACGCCATTGAGTTCCTCAAAGAAGGTTCCAAGGTGAAGTCTTATGTGTTCTTCAAAGGACGTTCTATCCTTTTCAAGGAACAAGGCGAGGAGTTATTGCTCCGCTTTGCCAACGACCTGGAAGAGTATGCTAAGGTAGACCAACTTCCCGTGCTTGAGGGTAAGCGCATGACCATCATGCTGTCACCGCGCAAACCAGCAGCAAAGAAGAAGGAAGAAAAACCTGCTGAGTAATTTCGAGTTAAGAAAAAGAAAAGGGGCATTAGGCTTGGTAAGTGCCTGGTCCCCGGTAATTAATAATAATTATTTTTTTAAACAACAACAAAATGCCAAAAGTTAAAACTAATTCCGGTGCCAAAAAAAGGTTCTCCTTTACCGGAACAGGAAAGATCAAAAGAGGTCACGCTTACAAGAGTCACATTCTGACTAAAAAGACAAAGAAGCAGAAACGCAGACTTACTCACGTTAGTCTCGTTGACAAAGCTAACTTGAATTCAGTTCGCTTGATGCTTGTCAAGAAGTAATTCCTTTTTATTATCTTTCACAAGAGATTTTTATCATTTTTACTAACCGAATGCCCAGCACAAAGAGTTTGCAAGCCAAACCGCTGACATTCAAAACGATTTAAAAAAATGCCAAGATCAGTTAATCACGTAGCTTCAAGAGCTAAACGCAAGAAAATCTTAAAACTTACAAGAGGTTATTTCGGCGCTCGTAAGAACGTCTGGACCGTTGCCAAGAACACTTGGGAGAAAGGTTTAACTTACGCATTCCGCGACAGAAAGAACAAGAAACGCAACTTCCGCGCATTGTGGATTCAGCGTATCAACGCTGCTGCACGTGCAGAAGGCATGAGCTATTCAGTTCTTATGGGTAATTTGAAGAAGGCTGGTATCGAGATTAACCGTAAGGTGCTCGCAGACCTCGCAATGAATCAGCCAGAAGCATTCAAGGCTGTAGTTAACAAGGCAAAAGAGGCTGCGAAGTAAATATATTCCCTGCGCGGGGAGTGTTTTTACACAGTAGTTGAATACAAATAGGACTGTAACGGTCCAAGAGTCATAAGTTTTACAACACGCAATAGTTAGAACTTTTTGAATAGGACCTCGCTTTAAGGAGCGAGGTCTTTTGTTTTAATAACACGAGGATTAGATGTTCTTTCTACAAAATCATGTGTAATAAGCTCCAAATAATCCGTAAAGTTCGGTCTGTTAGAATGTCTTGCAATTTGTAACTTTTCTAAAGGTTTTAAATTATCGTACAATTCTTGTCTATACTCCTGTGCTTGTTTTCTAAATTTTTCAATTAATTCTTCTTTTTTTTCTGGAATTTGAGAATTGGAGTGGTCTAAAACAACTGAGGCGTCCGCCATGGTTTTATCCTCTTCTTTTTGTATTAATTCTCCGCATTTTGGACAAAACCTAATGTATTTTAATTCTATATCGGCCCCACAATTTTGACAGAGTTCGGAATTGTACTTTTCTCAAATCCATAAACCAGAGTGTCAGTCGCGGTTTCGATTATTGCATTGCAGTCTTCCCTGCTATCATACTTTGGATTACCATCTTTTACCTTAATATTAGTCAAGTTCACGCAACCCTGAAAAGAGGTTGAGCAGCCCCAGAAAGCAGATTCTCCTATTTCCCTTACAGAATCGGGAATGACAACATCGGTCATGCAACAACAATCCTTAAAAGCAAACGCTCCTATTTTGCTCACCGAACCCGATATTATGACTACTCCTACCGTACCATCTCTGTCGAAAGCAAATTCTTTTATTTTTTTTGCCCTATTTGGTATTTTCACCACATAAGGCGGTTCGACTTTGCCATCATAGTTGGCCACTGCTTTGGCCAATTCCTCATTGCTGGAGGCCACAAAAACGGGCCTGCCGTCATACATTTCCTGTTGTTTTTTTGCCATTGTATATGTTTTTATTAGGTTTACTTTTCGTTTACTTTAACTTCAAAATCATCTTTTCGTGATAGCAGGTGATGACATTTTCAATGTCAAGAATACCCGCACATCTTTTCTTTCCAATCCGCTTGCAAAAAAACACGCATTTCCGATACCTTGCAAAGTCCTTGTTGGTCCTTTTGCTTCCGCCACGCACAACAACAAAAAAAGCGTGATACTTTTGCATCCGCTTGTCGAGGTGTTTGGCAGTACCTATGGAGCCGTATACAAAAGTTCACGCAGCCACGTGGACTTTTTGTATTTGTCTGCTCCATTCAAAAATCGCCAAATTTTCGACAAGGAGACTAATACAAATTAGTTCTTTAAATTATTTCTCATTTCATTCGTGCCGCAGGCACTTTTCATATCATAGGCGTTCTATCGTTAATTATCAGGCCATAAAAATAAGTAAGTTTTGAAGATTTCAAAAGAAAAAGTTGAAATTCTTGAGAGGGAGTAAGCAATAAAACAAGATAGTTAGCAACGAATTCCTTCGCCGATGGCACATCTTCTTCGTTTGACATAGGTACTGCTGGTGGCATACCAGGTATAGACGGAGAGGAAAACGATGATGATGAAGACAAATTCAGATAATCATTCATGATGAATTGCAGTTTTATTGTTTACCCCATAATATAGAAACTTTTTGCGAAAAATTCAAAATTATCTGGTCCTTTATTGCGGATTCCTATGAAATTGTGGAAATTGCAAACACGAAAAAGCGACAGATTGTCGAGGCATGACAACCTATCGCTTATTTGCATATCTATTTTCATTCATATTTATTTGCAAAATAGGCCAAAGCCGTATTGCTTGGGTCTTTGGCGCGGCACAACGCTATTCCTGCTTTCATTTTGGCGAGGGCCGCCTTGTAGAGCTGCTGGTCGTCGTACGACCTTTCAAATCGCCCAGGCAAGGATTCCATGATGGTGTCGAGCTGAGCCAGTGCGTTGAGGTTATGATCCATGTCGGATGCGACGAATTCCAGTTCCATCACAAGGCGCATCTTGTCGGCAAATAGTTGCGCTGCTATCTTGAGCATTTCAGCATCTCTCTGCGCCTCGACAACTTCTATGGCTCTTTCAGTTGAATTGCCATTCAAGTCACCCATTCTTACATAATCCGTCGATTTCGGAAACAGTTTGTTCCCTATCGCCCTGCCGGCCTTGCTGCCAGCCTCATTGAGCATATTTCTTAAGAAACCCATGATTGATTATTTTTTTCGACGAAACGTTTTCAAATTCTTCATCAACTTTGAAAAACACAATGGACCTTAATTCATCGTTTTAGTTTTTTTATGCTAATGCAAACAAAGAATTAGCATTTTGCCACGTGATTTTTTCATAGTCGGCAATTGGGCAAATTCGTTTAAACGATTGTAACTTCTTCAGATAATACTCCTTCATATCTTCTTGCGGGGAATAATGCATGGGAATCATCATGTCCGTTCCCCAAAGCAGTTTTCCTGACAGTTTATCATCAATTATCTTTACCATATCCTCAATTGGCATAAAGGCAGAATCAGAATACGCATTATCATATCGCTTTAATAGATTTATAGTTTCACCTATCGGACAGCCATGTGCAAGGATGAAATTAATGTTGGGATTTTGAGCTATAAGTTCTTCATATTTCCCAGCATGGCAACAGACATCTTTTCCAGTATGAATTAAAAGAGGCACATTTAATTCGGTAACGATATCAATGACCTCTGAAAACTGTTCTCCTCTCGGATCCCAATCATTTGGATGTAGGAAGGGATGCACTTTTACACATTTCCATTTGATGTTCGAATCAATCAGCCAACCGATGTTTCCATTTAGACTATCAGGCGTAATCCACATTACGGGGGAGCACTTTTTCTTCATCATTCCAGACAAGTTCCTCAATTTCATGCAACACTTTTTCAAAATTTTCCTCGCAAGTCGTTGTCGATGATACTAGGTAACGATTAACCCACACATCGAGAGGTTTTGTTTTTCAAAGCGAATTCGGCTGTTGCTATCGGGAGGTGCTTCTGTTTCAGATAACTTCGTAAATCATCATGATGGTCACGAAGGACTGCCCATAAATATATTTTATATCCTTTACGCGCATTTTGTCTTTGTGCATGATGAGGAAATCATTCACTTCTTTTTCAATTACATATATTCCATTGAAAAAAAGTTTGATTTGGGTTGAACCTTTTTCACCAGGCAATCTAAGAGGAACTGGTTTGTTTTTCTCGTCAATGAAACAACCGTCAAACATCTCATCTGTTCTACATTCCTTGTCTATTTCCCACCCTGTCAAATCCCCATTGAAATGGCTGCAATTCTTGAACATTGAGGTCATGTTTTTTACGTTAGATACATTCCAACGATCGATGTCACCACAAAAATCCGTGCCTTCAAACAACCCCGACATGTCTGTCACTTCACTCACATCGATATTGTTCAAGTCAACATCATTTCCCCATGTTTCAATATTTTGTCTGACAAGTTCACGGATATTGTCATCATCGGCATGTTCTTTAATAATAGTAGTACTTAAATAGGCAATTATCATTTTGCTTAGCTATTAAAATCAGCCTACCTCCTTTCAAGCGAATCGGCTTTTTCTTTTCACTGCAAATAAATTAAAAAAAAGGCTATATAAGTTGGTCCTTGTTGGTCCTTTTTATGGTCTAGTTAAAACTATAGGGAAAATGTATCTGTCTCTACCTCACTCGACGTCGTGCACCAGGCGCACCGAGAGGCCGTCGCCACGGTGTCCGTCGGCTAAAAAGACGAGATTGCTGTTGTAGAACACCACTTCGAATGAGTCTTCAGCACCTGCCGTCGATGTCTGGCAAAAGCCTGCATCTATAAAGACCCCGCTGATGGTGCGTGCCCCTGCCATAGGCAAAAACACAGCTCCGGCTGGCTCCATGAATTGCTGCCAATCGGACAGACTGATGACGTTGCTATTGCAATAGCTTTCCACCATATTGACGGAATTGAGCTGATAGGTGGTCACCTTCCAATGGTCGGGCAGCACAATCAGGCCGTCAACGCCATCTACCTGTCCTTTGGCAAAACGGATGCCTGAGGCAGTGGGGCGGACGAAAAGCAGATAGGACCATTCTTCAAGGCGTGGCGTACGCCATTGGTTTTCCTGGTTGCCTCCGTTCGAGATAGCATTATAACCCCAGTCGGCTTTGCCGGTCTGGTCAAAAAGGTCGTATGCCACGTCACCGTAAGCCCAGTGCAAGGCATTGCTCTGCGTGTCCTTGTTGCCGCTCCACGGATGATAATTCACCGCCCCGTGGTCGTAACCGCTCGTCGCCCAACCAAACAGGTCAATCCAGCCGCTGTAGGTCTCCGAAATCTTTTCGTTGTCCTTTCCGATATATTCATGCTGATGCGATGCGAAACGCCAAGTGTCGGTGGAGGCCTGATATTGCAGGTTGCCTTTCGAGAACAGCACCTGCTTGTTTTCGCTTAGGGAGAATAACCCTGGCAAGGCTCCTTCCTGCAAAGTGAAAACAGAGTCGGACTGCAAGGTGGTGAAACTCATTTCGTTTCCGTAGGTCACCCCGGCACTGCCCGAAAGATAAGCCCTGACAAAATAAGTCGTGTTGGGCATCAGCCCGCTCATGACAGCCTTGCCTTCTCCCCTATTGCAACAGGCATGACGGCCATTAATCGTAGGATTATGGAGCATGCTCCAGCAAATGCCCAATTCCATGCCGCCACAATAGCCTTTCTCATGAATCTCCACCCCTCCTACGGCTTCCGTGGCGGCAATATCCATCACGGGCAATGTCATCACTGCCGAAGAGATGAGCCAAACCAAGCTGTCGTATGCCGTTTGGCTGATTTTCTGTTTTTGGAAATCCTCCCTGAACGACCTGCAATGCACATTGATCAAGTCCATGACTTCTTTCTCTTCCCTCTGCTGGATATTCCCAATCTGGGAAACAAAAGACATCCATTCAGGGCTGCCACTTGGATAAATGCAACTCATTTCGTTACACATAGACTTAATGGCAGAGCTGTGCTTGGTCAGTTTGGCTAGCAGGACTTCGCGATATTCATTTCCATGTCGGGCTTCCATGCTAATCGGTTGCAAAATCGTATCAATGAACCACTCTGCCTCCGAAAGGTGATTCTTTTGGTCAGCCGACATGCCAGCCGACAAGGACTCGCTTGCCGTTCCTTGTTGGTAAGGTCGTATCGCGAGCAGCAGGAAACCTATCATGGCAAGCAGCAGGACTGCGAGAAATGGAATCAACCTCCGTCGCCGGTCTCTCTTTTCAAATGCCCTGCGCACGGCTTCCATGTCGGCATAGCGGCGTTCGGAATCATCACGGGTGCAACGGGCGGCAATGCGGCGGAAACGGTGCGGAAACAGTCTCTTCAACAGCAAGCCGAAGGCGAAGATGTCGGCACGGCAGTCAATTTTCCGGCCTTGTTCCAATTGTTCAGGCGCCATGTATTTCAAGGTGCCCGCCGACTGTTTCAGAATGGCATAGTCGTCGGCATCGGAAAGTCCGAAGTCGATGATTTTCACGTTATTGCCATTACGCGTAATCAGGATATTACCCGGTTTGAGGTCACGATGCAGAATCTGCTTGCTGTGGACATGACACAAGGCATCCACAATCTGGTCGGTCACCTTGCGGCGAACATCTTTTGAAGGATTCCCGGACAAAAAAATGTCAAGTGTGACACCATCGATATATTCCATCACAATGCAAGGACCAAGGATTTCGTTTTCCTCCTTGGCATAAGCTTTCACGATGTTGGGATGGTCGAGTTGCGCCATCAGCGCGTATTCTTTCTTGAGCAATTCAAGATAGACGGGATTCTGTCGGAATTCCGGTTTCAGACCTTTCAGCAAGAACCAACGGCCTTGGCGCTTCACCTTCACCAACTGGTTGAAACCATAGCTGTTGATGGGCTCGTAAGAGGTTTGTGACTCTTCTGCCGAAATAAAAGCCACTTTGATGATTCCCGATGTGCTGATGTCGTCCTTCATCTTTTAATTTTGTGCAAAAATAGACTTTTTCTTACTGTCATAACAAAAAAACGATAACAAGGACCAAAAAGAACCATTGCAATTTTGAGAAAAAACTGTTTCTTTGCAAAAAATAAATAAAACGCAATGCAGAAAACCAGTCCTGAAATAACCGAACTCAAGCATCGCATTGAGGAAAAGATGAAGCGGAAGATGAGAGCCCCGAATGACTTCATCTTTCTTAGCGGTGCCGTTTTCGAGCAGACCCACGAAACCATGAGTCCAACCACCCTGAAACGGCTTTGGGGCTACATCGACGGTGCCGACACGACGCGTGAAAGCACCTTGCGCATCCTCTCCAATTTCATCGGATTCAAAGATTGGGACGCGTTTTTGAAGCATCTCTCAGAAAACAGCGAAGTGCAATCCGACTGGGTCTGCTCGCCACACATTGATGTTGCAGAACTCCATGAAAACGAACACGTTGAAATATCGTGGAAACCCAACCGCCATTGCGTTTTCCGCTATTTGGGCGAAGGCCGCTTCATTGTCGAGAAAGCGGAAAACTCCAAACTCAAAGTTGGAAACACCTTCAGTTGCTCGCTTTTCATTCTCAACGAACCGCTTTACATTGTTAACCTCGTGCAAGGCGACAATGCGCCCGTCGATTTTGTGGTTGGCAACAAAGACGGCTTGTGCGAAATCATAAAACGATAAAACCGACCGCCCAAAGCTGGCAGTCGGTTTCATTCAAAAAAAACATTCATTCAATTCACTGATTCATAAACATTTTGAAAAGCGGAGAGTTTGGCTCCGTCCTCAGGCGTTTCAAGGCGCGGTCGCGGATCTGGCGGGTGCGCTCTCGCGAAATGTCCATCTTGAAAGCGATTTCCTCCAAAGTGTATTCGCGCGGCATTCCGATGCCGAAATACATCCTCAACACCTGCTGTTCCTTCTCCGAGAGCACATCCAGCGACTTGCGCACGGTCTTCTCGTTCAATTCCTGCTCAACGGCAGCATCCGTCGGGGTCTCGTTCTGGTCGATGAAAAGGTCAAGGAAATTGGTCTCACCATCTTCCTCAATCGGCGCATCTGTCGAAACGGTCTGCGTATTATTCGAAAGGATGGCCATCACCTTTTCAGGCGTCATGTCAATCTCTTCCGCAATTTCCTCGTAGGTCGGCTTACGCTGCAAACGATGTTCCAAAACGTTGCTGGCTTTCTTCACACGGTTGATGGCGCCCACCTGATTCAGCGGCAGACGCACGATGCGCGACTGCTCGGCAACGGCCTGCAAAATGCTCTGGCGAATCCACCACACGGCATAGGAAATAAACTTGAAACCACGTGTTTCATCGAAACGCTGGGCAGCCTTCACCAAACCGATATTGCCCTCATTGATAAGGTCTTGCAAACTGATTCCCTGATTCTGATATTGTTTTGCAACTGAAACCACGAAACGCAGGTTGGCATTCACCAAGCGTTCCAATGCGACCTGGTCGCCTTCACGGATACGTTGAGCCAAAGCCACTTCCTCTTCGGCAGTGATCAGCGGCTCCTTCGCAATGTCGGACAGGTACTTGTCCAAGGTACCCTGATTGCGGCTTGTAATGGACTTAGAAATCTTTAACTGTCTCATTTCTTTCTAATCTTATTATTGTTTAACTATTCAATTCCTATCAATTGGTTTTCAATCATTTTACTTTTCGGTTTACGGGTTCTGCCACGTTTTGGCATGCCGTGACAAATATAGTTTTACAACAAAAACCGTTCCAAATTTTTCAATTCATATCTGAACGTAGAGACGTAGCGTGCTACGTCTCATTAAATAAAATACGAATTTCATCAAATCATTGGATGTAGAGACGCGTCAAGCGTCTCTACATCACAATAATCATATTTTCAATATATTACGCCACACCTAAATCTTTCACAGATTATCTTTTAATGTGTAGACGTAGCAGCTACGTCTCTACTCGTAATATTCGAAATTGACTTTCATGCCATTCGGATAGACGCCTTCCATACGGACACGCGATGAGCGGTTGTTCTTCAAGGTTTTTTCCAAATCCGCCTTAGAATTGACATTTTGACCGTTGACTGCCGTAATGACAAAGCCCTCGTTGATGCCTGAACCATAGAAACGTCCTTGGCGGATTTCCACAATCTTCAGTCCGTTCTTGATGTTGAGTTTAGCCTTATCCTCCTGATTGACAGGTTGCAGCATCAGGCCAAGGTCAGATGCATAGAAACTCTCGCCTTTCTTCACAAGGTCCAGCGAACCCATTTCGTTGAGCAATGTGATTTCATAATTGTGCTGGCTGCCATTGCGACGGACTTCAACGTTCACTTTATCGCCAGGACGGAACTGACGAATGTTTTCGAGCAGTTGGGCACCTGTGTTCACCTTATTGCCATTGATGGCCGTGATGACATCGCCCTTCTTGATGCCAGCCTGTGCCGCCGCACCGCCATTGGTAACTTCGGCGACATACACGCCCTGCATCTCATCGAGACCGAATTTGTCGGCCAATTCTGCCGTGATTTCAGCCATTTGGATGCCCAAATAGGCGCGTTGCGTTTCGCCGTACATCAGCAAGTCATCGACGACTTTGCGCACGATATTGGAAGGAATGGCAAACGAATAGCCTTCATACGAACCTGTATGCGAAGCAATTGCTGCATTAATGCCTATCAGTTCCCCATTGGTATTCACCAAAGCGCCACCACTGTTTCCCGGATTGATGGCCGCATCGGTCTGAATGAAAGTGTCGACATTGGTGCCTTCGCCCAAAATGCTGAGGTCGCGTGCCTTGGCACTGACGATGCCCGCCGTAACGGTGGAATTCAAGCGGAAAGGATTGCCGACGGCCAGCACCCACTCGCCTACTCTGACCTTGTCAGAATCGCCAAACACAAGATATTCAAGATCTTGCGCATCGACTTTAATCAAAGCCAAATCGGTCGACGGGTCAGTGCCAACGATTGTTGCCTTGCGTTCCTTTTTATCATTAAAAGTAACGGTGAGTTCGGCGGCACCTTCCACAACGTGATTGTTGGTCACGATGTAACCGTCAGGCGAAAGCACGACGCCCGAGCCGTATGCCTCCAAATATTGCTTTTGAGCTTGACCTGGCATACCGTAAAACTGTTGCAGCAAAGCACCGAAAAAGTCGTTGTAAGTGTTGGTCTGTTTTTCGATTTTCGTCTTAATGTGGACTACGGCATTTAAGCTTTTTTCAGCAGCCGTAACGAAATCAGGCGTGCCTTCAGTCGGTATGAAAGCAGCCCTATGTACCTGAGGCTGAACCTGTTCAACCTGCATAGCCTGTTGGTCCTCATTGGTCTCTTCATTCACGGGTTGGGTTGAATTGCAAGATGTTGCCATCATCATTCCGACAGCAATCAAAGCCACCTTCATGGTAGCCGAAAATTCATTTTTCACGTTAAACATAGTATCTGATATTTTGATTGGTTTCCCTATTAATGCGATTTTTTCTCTTTTATTGCACCGAAAATTGTAATTTTGTCGGTTTTTCGTTCAGAGGGCACATCAAATAACATGCCAAGAGACGTAACTGCATGAAAAACTGACAGATTGTTGTACGATAAACCGATAAAAGTCATTTATGTTCATCGAAACTGACAGGATAGCACTTCGAAGCGCCGAACCTGAGGATGCCGCCCAAATCTATGCTTGGGAAAACGACCGCAGCATTTGGCGTGTCAGCGGGACATTTGTGCCTTATACGCACTTTCAAATCGAGCAGTTTCTACTGAATAACAATGACTTATCATCGCAACAGCAACTTCGTCTGATGATTTGTCAAGGCAAAACTGACATCGGTTGCATCGACATTTTCGACTACGATGCCATCAACGAAAGAGCCGGAATCGGCATCCTCATCGACAGCAAATTCCGTCATCAAGGCTACGCAAAAGACGCCATCTCTTTGCTCCTCGATTATCTATTCAACAATCTGATGCTCAAGCAAGTGCATTGTTCAATCGATGCATTGAACGAAGAGAGCCAGCATCTTTTCAAAGGTCTCGGTTTCGAGCTTTGCGGTTGCCGGAAACAATGGCTCAAAACACCCGATGGCTTCATCGACGAATATTTATTTCAACTCATAAATCCAAAACACGCATAATGGCAAAAGAAAAATCCACAAAAAGCAAGAAAAGAAAGACCAAGTCAAAAGGTCATAAAACGCGCAATATCATTCTTTTAGTTATTGGAATACTGTTTATTTTCGCCTTGGCATTCGGTTATTGGTTTTACCGGACCTTGCTTTCACCTAACGTAAATACTGGCGAAAAAGAAGAAGCCGTAATCTACATTCCCACAGGTTCCGATTTCGATGCCGTGATGGATACGCTTAACAGCCAAGGACTTCTGACACGCGAAAACAGTTTCCGCTGGGTCGCCAACAGGAAAAAATATCCGGAAAACATTAAGCCTGGCCGTTACATCGTGCGTCAAGGAATGAGCAACAACCAGCTCACCAATATGTTGCGCGGCGGCTGGCAGTCGCCTGTCAACGTCACCTTTAATTATATGCGCAACGTGGATATGCTGGCAGGCAAAGTCGGCAAGCAGCTCGAAGCCGATTCTGCTTCCATTTCAAATTTGTTACATAACTCAGAGTACATCAAGCAAATAGGTTTCAATGAATACACATTGCCAGCCTTGTTTTTGCCCGACACTTACGAGTTTTACTGGAACACTGATGCCGAATCATTCGTTTCGCGCATGTTGCAGGAATACAACAAGTTCTGGAACGAAGAACGCAAAAAAGCCGCAAAACAGCAAGGCCTCTCCCCTGTTCAGGTCAGCATTTTGGCCTCCATTGTCGACAAGGAAACCAACAAGACCGACGAAATGCCACGCATTGCAGGCGTCTACCTAAACCGTCTGCACAGCAACTGGCTGCTGCAAGCCGACCCGACATTGATTTTTGCCATTGGCGATTTCAGCATCAAGCGTGTGCTGAATGTCCACAAGGAAATCGAATCGCCATACAACACCTATAAATACATAGGCCTCCCACCTGGTCCAATCTGCATTCCTTCCGTTGCAGCTGTAAAAGCCGTTCTGAACGCCGAAAAGCACAACTACTTCTATTTCTGCGCAAAAGAGGATTTCTCTGGTTATCACAATTTCGCGAAGACTTTAACGGAACACAACCACAATGCCGTAAAATATCAGAACGCACTGAACCAGAGAGGAATCAGATAGATTCATCATTTAGAAAACAGCCACGGCAAAATGAATATCAGAAATTCACGAATCGGAAGATTATGTACTTCGCTCATTGCGATATTTTTTTCGCAATTGGCAATAGCACAAATTCCAAACGGCTATTACAACACCGCCGAAGGCAAAACCGGCAGCGAACTCAGAGCCGCATTGCACAACATCATCAAGAATCATACAGTCGTGTCATACAGCAACTTGCTTGACGCATATTGGGCAACCGACAACCGCGGCAACGGCAAGGTTTGGGACATTTATTCCGATAACCCAAACGGCAACCCGCCCTATCTTTTTGACCTCGGGCAAGACGAATGTGGTTCCTACAAAAAGGAAGGCGACTGCTACAACCGCGAACACCTGTGGCCACAAAGCTGGTTTAATGAAAAAACACCGATGAAAAGCGACCTCTTCCACGTCTTGCCCACCGACGGCTATGTCAACAACCGCCGCTCCAACTATCCGTTTGGCGAAGTGCGTTCTGCCACTTGGACATCACGCAATGGTTCAAAATTAGGAAACAGCAATGTATCAGGCTATTCCGGCACCGTATTTGAACCAATTGATGAGTACAAAGGCGACATTGCACGCGCATTTTTCTATATGAGCACACGCTATTATGGCGAAGATTCCGGATGGACAACATCAGGAATGACAAACAAAGCCGAAATAAAAGAATGGGCTTTGGATATGTTACTGACTTGGAATGAATTAGACCCCGTCAGCCAAAAGGAAATCGACCGCAACAATGTCATTTATGAAGACTATCAGCACAACCGCAATCCCTTTATTGACCATCCGGAATACGCACGAATGATTTGGGACGAAAACTGGCATGGCGGCACAACTTACCACATCACGGTCAATTCCTGCACAAACGGAAGCATAACCACCGATGCAAATTCGGCTTACGAAGGACAGACCATCACGCTGAACGCTTTCCCTGCATCTGGTTATGAATTAGACACTTGGAACGTATACAAAACCGGTTCACCAAGCACAAGCGTCACCGTAAGCAGCAACAACACCTTCACGATGCCAGATTTCGCCGTGACCGTTTCCGCTACATTCAAGCAAAATGCAACACAATACACCATAAACCTCGCTACAACTTCGCACGGAACCATTTCTGCCAGCGCAACAACCGCCCTGTCAGGCACTTCTATAACACTCAGCGCCCAACCTGCCAATGGATACGAACTCTATGCTTGGTACGTTTACAAAACTGGCAATCAAAACACGACTGTTGAAGTCACAAACAACAGTTTCACAATGCCAGCTTTCAACGTAACCGTCTTTGCCACTTTCGCCCCACAAGGCACCTCTAGTTCAGGCGATTACAAGAAAGTCACCAGCGCATTGAACGAATGGAGCGGCGAATATATCATCGTTTGCGAAGATGAAAACATGGCATTTAACGGCGGTTTGACGACATTGGATGATGTAAACAACTACATTACTGTCAACATTGAAAATGAGACTATTACGGCAAATGAAATAACCAATGCCGCAAAATTCATCATTGCGCCCACAGAAGGCGGCTACTCAATTAAAAGTGCCAGCGGCTATTATATCGGAAACACATCAAATTCAAACAACTTATCATCTTCTCAATCTACAATTTACTCAAATTCAATAGATTATAACAATAACAACATCAACATTATCAGTTCTGGCGGTTCCTATCTAAGATACAATTCAGCAAGTGAACAAAATCGTTTCCGCTATTACAAATCATCGTCATACACCGAACAAAAAGCCATTCAACTCTACAAGAAAACAAGCGATGGGATCATGATGCAACACACGCTTCATTTCAATTCAAACGGCGGCGAAGGCACAATGAACGACCAGCAAATCAACGAAAACGAAGCGACCGACATTACATTGAACACTTTTGTCCATGAAAATCATGTCTTTGACGGCTGGAACACCGAAGCCAACGGAACAGGAACTTTTTATGCCGATGGCGAACAAATCACCTTATTTAACGATGTGACACTCTATGCACAATGGTTGCCGCAATTCAGCATCACTTGCACCGCGGATTTGGCTCATGGAGAGATTTCGGCAGACAAAACGAAAGCTATTTTCGATGAATTAGTAACCTTAACTGCTTATCCCAACGACAATTACGAACTTAGCGAATGGATTGTAACGGATTGCAGCGGCAATGAAATTTCAGTCACCGAAAACCAATTTGAGATGCCCAATTGCGAGGTAACGGTTTCCGCTACTTTCAGACCTGTAGAAACTCACTTCATTACTGACTATCATCTTGTTACGTCAGAAGACCAACTTATTCCCGGCAGGAAATACATAATTGTGGATGCCAATAAAACGAAAGCCTTAGGGCAGCAAAATACCAACAACCGCGCAGCAGTTTCAATTAGTTGCACAGCAAACATCATTGCTGACAAAAGCGACGCCTACGAACTGACATTAGGCCAGGACAATAACAAATGGACACTCTATGATGGCGAAGGTTACCTTTATGCCGCAAGCAGTTCTAATAATTATCTAAGGAGAAAAAGCGAAATTGACAACAACGCCCGTTGGAGCATAACGATTTCCGATGACAATGCGGAAATCATTGCGCAAGGCCAAAATACGCGCAATACCATCCGCTACAACAATAATGATAACCGTTTTTCCTGCTATTCTTCTAGTCAAAACGACATTTGCCTTTTCATAAAAAGCGAACATTACGACATTCAGGAAGACACCGAATTGACTTCCCTCACTCTTTTTCCCTTCGACCGTTGCACCATTCGTCCTGACGCTAAGCTCACAGTTTCAGGAACTTTAATCAATAACGATGCAGGAAATCTCATCATAAAAGATGGCGGTCAGCTCATTCACAGCACGGCAAATGTGGCGGCAACGGTCGAAAAAGACATTGAAGGCTATTCGGGCGAACAAGACAACTTTTATTTTCTGGCCTCACCCGTCGCTTCATGCGATGCAAGCTGCGTAAAGACTGGAACTTACGACTTGTTTTCGTATGACGAACTAACCCATTACTGGATCAATCAGAAGAATGCAAACGACAACCTGAGCAGCACTATAGGTTATCTTTATGCCAACAGTTCCGACCAAACGCTTTCATTTTCAGGCACTTTGATTCCATCAGAAGACGACGTTACGATTAGCAATCTCAGTCATCAAGCTGATGTCTTGAATGGATTCAATCTTGTCGGCAATCCGTTTGCCTGCCACGCCTACATCAACCAAGACTTTTACATCCTTGACAATGACAAAGTCATCCTTAACGAAACACAAGACTATCCCATCAAGCCATGTGAAGCCGTTTTTGTGAAAGCAACAGAAGAATCACATTCCGTAACTTTCAGCAAGTCAATGCCTTTAAAAAGCAACAGCTCAATCGACTTATCTGTCAGCGGCAACCGCGGCAACAACATCGACCGCATCAGAATCCGTTTCGACGAAGGATGTGCCATGGAAAAATTCACGCTCAACGAGAATCTGACACAACTTTACATTCCGCAAGACGGAAACCATTTCTCCGTCGTTTCGGCAAGCCCAACAGTCAACGAAATGCCGGTCAGTTTCAAAGCGGCAAAAAACGGAACATACACCATCCCCCTCAATACAGAAACCCTGAATGTCAATTAT
>CALGBV010000343.1 GCA_937884015.1 uncultured Bacteroidales bacterium | reverse complement strand
ACAACTTCATCGTCAACGCCGTGGCCGCCATCGCCGCATACTGCTTCTTCCCTAAAAAGCCCTCTATCTCAATTGAAACCTATTCCGATAACCAATTGACTATCTTTTGATTGATTATGTCGAACTCACGTTATTTATACATCTGATTCCGCGCCATGACATTTTGCATTTACGCTGCAAAGATAAAAATTAAGGTGTGCCCAATCGGGGCACACCTTAAAAGTTTCAATAGTTTTTATGACTTGTGTGTCTTTTGCACAAATGGATTATTCACCGACCACCACACGCTGCGTTGCGCAACCGTTCTCAGTCTCGATACGCACGAAATAGACGCCTACTTCATACCGACTTAAATCCATCGTCACCTGGTCGGCATCGATAGCGAAGCTGAATACTTTCTGTCCCAGCGTATTGAAAACGGTGATTTGCCTCATGCCATCAGCCATGACGGTCACATTGCCCTGAGTAGGATTCGGTACAACGCAAGCCTCAATTACGCTTTCTTCAACTGCCAATTCATCACCAGCAATGATAGTGACATCGTCCACATCCAATTTATATTGGTCGGTGCAGTTGAAATGGCGAATGGCGACATAAATCATTTGTCCTGCAAACTGGCTCAAATCGGCACGGTATTCCGTCCATTCGCTTTGGCCCTTGTTCCAATTGTTCGGGATGGTCCATTCGGCAATGGTCGTGAAATCAGCAGGATCGGTGTTTCCCGAGGTCGAGACAGCCACGCCAAAGTGTTCTTCCGGATAGATTTCATCGTGCGAGCAAGCCCAGAAACTGATGCTGGCATCGGCACTGGCCAAAAACTGGCGCGAAACGAGATAATTGTCTGGGGTCAAGACATTTGGATATTGATAGGATTCCGAGCAAGCCCAGCCATCGGTTTCATTGTGGCCCATTTCGGTGCCTAACACATGGCCATTGAACCAATCATAGCCATCGCCATCAGCATCAATGGTAGTCCATCCTGTGAGAACTGGTTCCCCTTCAAAATCGTAAAAGAATCCTCTTCCCCTATTCGGAGCATTAAGAAACGTATCTCCAACCGAGAAATTCTGTGCATTCAACTGACCCAAACCCATAAAGGCAAGCATTACCAAAAAGAAAGATTTTTTCATTTTATCAGTATTTAAATGGTTATCAAAACAGTTTATTTATTTTGCAAAAATAAGTTTTTTCCACAAGCAAGACCTTTTATGAAGGAATAATTTCTATTTTTGCAGTCCATAAAGGACCCGTAGTTTAATGGATAAAATAAAGGATTCCGGTTCCTTAGCTCAGGGTTCGATTCCCTGCGGGTTCACAACAAAAAAGCCCCGGTCAATTGGCCGAGGCTTTATTATTTCATTCGGATTCAAATGATTATCTTCCCACAACAATCTTCCGTGTTCTAATCTTTCCTTCCGTCCTGACCTTCACAAAATAATTGCCAGCTGGCAATTGCGACACATCCACGCGCACTTCGTTGCCTTCGGCTTTCATGTCGCTGACGACCTGTCCCAAAGCGTTGATAATGGTGACATGACTGATATTTTCGGCATTAACTGTCAGATAATCAGCGGCTGGATTTGGATAGACATTGACATTCATTTCGTTTTCGTTCACGGCATCGTATTCGAAATCGAAAGTCAAGCCTGAAAGTTCATCGCAGTCGCAGATGAATGTGGCTTGGGCCGTTTCCAAATCGATAGAATAGAGTTTGTCGCACGAATTGGTGCAATACTGGAAATACATGATGTCGGTATTCGGGTCGATGGCGGCACAGCAGAGATACTGCGAAGCCAAGCCTGTATTGCCAATGCAATAAACATCGCCCGTTTCCTTGTTCACAATCTGGTAAAGATAGCCATCCATATCGACGGCATAAAGCGTGCCGCCGCTGGTGCAGGCAATGGCCCAGAAATAGAAGCTGGAATAAGTGCGGATTGATGTGGAATGACCCGTTTCCAAGTCAATTTTACCGAAACCGTTTTCCTGAATGCAATACATGGTACTGGTCGTGTAATCATAAGCCATGTCATACCAATAGTGGTTGGTCGATTTCTTTTGTATGATGGAACCGTCGTTCAAATCGAACTTGTAGAAAAACTTTTGGTCATTGGTGCCATACATCACGCCATCGACGGCAGCAGAGCCGCCAAAGAAACCATCGGCAGAACTAAGATATTCGATGTTTGAAAAGCCATCGGTGAAACGGCAAAGGCCGTAATGAATTGTCGTCCAGTCAACATTGGTGCTGAAAAGATAGCCCGATGACGTGCTGAACGGATTGACTTGTGCATTAGCCACGCCAACAAAAGCGAGGACCGATAAAATCAAGGATAAAAATACTTTTCTCATTGTTATTTGTGTTTATTCATTTGTTACTATTCAAAATCATACCGCAAAATGAATTTCCTCATTTCGACAGGCTCAATGAGCTGCAAATCAGATTGCCGAGCTTCGCTCCCTGAGCTTGCCGAAGGGTCGAAGCGCCGAACTAATATGTAAACTAAATTTGCTCACCTACTCTCTTAATTGTTTGCAAAAATACAGTTTTTCTCAACTATTACTTACAGAATTGCACCTTCAAATTTCAACAACCACTCTTTCCGTTCCAAACCGCCCGCATAGCCCGTCAAACTGCCATTAGAACCCACTACGCGATGGCAAGGAATGATGATGGAAATCGGATTACGGCCTACGGCATTGCCCACAGCACGAGGCGAGACATTACGGTCTAATTCATCCGACAATTGTCGGGCTATGGCTCCGTAAGTACTTGTCTTTCCGTAAGGAATAGTACACAATGCCTTCCAAACCGAAAGTTGGAAATCAGTTCCTTGCAGCGACAAAGGCACATTTTCCAACGCTGGTTTTCCACCTGCGAAATAAGCATCTAACCACGAAACGACGTTTCCTAAAACTGGAACAATTTCATGGCACATCGTCTCAACTTGCAAGGAAGAACCGAAATAGCGTTGCCCTTCCATCCACAGACCGACAAGTGCCTTTTCATCGGCAGCCAAAGTCAGTTTGCCGACAGGCGATGCATAATCAACGGAATAGAGCATCAGTCTTTCTGTTTATCGGTAATGATGACATCAATGGCGCCTACACCAAACTTGGCGATACTGGCCATGCGGTTTTCGGTATTCTTGTAGTTTTTCAGTTCGTCGATGATAGCATTTTTCAAGACACCATTGCCCACGCCGTGAATGAAAGTCACCTTAGTATATTCCGAAGCGATGGCGCTGTCGAGCATCTTCTTGAAATAATCTGTCTGGATGCGGAACATATCGTGACTTGAAAGGCCCAAAATGTTGTCGACCAATTCGCCAATATGCAAATCCACAGTAGCCTCGCCTGGGGCGGTTCTGTGCTTGTCGATAGGCGATTCCTTCTTCACCAATTCCTTCTTAGCGGCCTGTGAGCCAATGCCTTCCTTCATGATTTTAGCAAAATCGCCATCGCCACTCTTCAAGGCAACCAGTTCGGAAAGACAAATCATAACGGCCTTTTCGCCGAGAATGCCCGAAGCCGCATAACTGCCTTCCTTGAAGAAACGACCCGGTCGCAACGAGAAAGGCGCATTCAACGGAAGCAGCACATTATCAGACTCTTCCTTGGTAAAGACAGCCTGAACGATACCATTCAGCCAATATTCCAAATCGTCGCGTGAAATGGATTCAATCACGACTTTTTCATGTTTGTCGACCTGACCATAATCCACATTCACAAACTTTTCCTCTTCCTTTATCGTGAAGGTATAAAGCATCTCGTAAGGCGTATGGTTGACGAGCACCACATCCATAGCGCCAGTCAGAAGCCACTGCTGCTCGTGCGGTATGAAAGCCAGATAAACGCCCTCTTTTTCAGCCTCTTTCGCAAAACGGCGCAACTCACCCTTGCGGGCTGCATCAGCACGTTCCTGTTCGAGAAGTTCCTTGGCCTGAATCTCTTTTTGCACCGTATCGACCACTTTCTGCTGATGCGAAACTTGCGGTTGCGAACGGTAATCTAAGACCAAATCCGTAATCAAGGTCGGGATTTCAAAACCATCCTCGACTTCAACCATAACCATGCGTGTATCAATGATTTTCGTAACTTTACCACCGCCCACTGCGCTGATGAAATTCACTTTATCGCCTACTTTAAATTCTGCCATATCCATAAAAATTTTGCTGCAAAAATACACTATTCGGGCGAAAAAGCGTATCATTGCATTTTAAAATCCGTTTCATGAAAAAGATTTGCATATTAACGTTTATAATATTGCTGTTTCTGGCATCCTGCAAGCAAGAGCCAAAAGAATCATCCGTTGGCCTCATCATTCATTATTCTGTCGACGGAAAAGAACTTGTAACCGATTCATTGTGTTATCAAAACGAAGCAGGTAATCAATTCCTCATCACTGAAATACAATGGTTTATATCCAACATTGAAATCAAAAATGCAGAAGGGAAATGGCTTCCGATAAACCAAGACGGCCATATCTTTTATCTTGACGAAAACGACAATCTGGCAAAAACATTTGCGTCTCAATTCATTCCCGTCGGACAATATGACGCCTTGCGTTTCACCTTTGGATTGGATGAAAACGACAACCAGAACGGACTTTTCGTCAATCCGCCTGAGTCCGACATGTTTTGGCCGGAACCGCTTGGCGGCGGCTATCATTACATGAAACTCAACGGCAAGTGGCTTGATGAAAATGGTTGTCTTTCACCTATAAACGTGCATCTCGGCATTGGACAGAACGAAGATTTGACAGAGTTTCACCAAAACTATTTCCAAGTGGAAATTCCTTTTGAAGAGACTTTTCATGTCACGGGCAAAGAACATAACACGCTGCAAATCAATATGGATATCGCCAATTGGTTCCGCAACCCGCACACCTATGATTTCAATGTCTGGGGTGGAGCCATCATGCAGAACCAGGCGGCACAGCAAGTGCTGAAAGAAAACGGTCAGGATGTGTTCAGTGTTGAAATAATTTCATGCCTATACGAATGAAAAAATCATTGCTTTTCATAGTATTGATTTCTCTCATTTGCGCCTGCAAGCCGACAAATGAGAAGCCTTACGAGCCTACGCCATACGCCATCGTAACGCCCACCTACTTCCCCACCCGCACCAATGTTCCCGACGATAATCCGATGACCGAAGAAGGCGTTGCTTTGGGCAGAAAGTTATTCTACGACAACAGGTTATGCGGGCGTCAAGACGCATCCGGCATCACCAATTGCGCTTCTTGCCACCATCAGGAAAACGGCTTTGAAAGCGGACACGGCGATATGGGTACACACCATGTCATGCTGCCTTTGATCAACTTAGCTTGGAACACGACGGGCTTAGGCTGGAACGGCGGCGTGGCAAGTCTGGAAGACATGGTTTTGGCAGCAGTCACTGCGGAAAACGAAATCAACGGCGACACGGTGCAAGTCGTACAGCTGCTGCAAGCAAGCGACGAATATCCCGACTTGTTTTTCAAGGCTTTCGGCAGCGAAAAAATCACTTTTGTCAACATCGAAAAAGCCATTGCACAATTCGTCAGGAGCCTTGTTTCCGCCGACAGCAAATTCGACCGTTACCTACGCGGCGAGGAGCAACTCACACAAGAGGAGCTGAACGGCTACCTGCTGTTTGTCACGGAAGAAGGCGCCGACTGTTTCCACTGCCATGGCGGTGGCGGCAATGCGCTTTTCACAACTAATTTGTTCTACAACAACGGATTGGACAACACTTCCACCGATCCACAAGACCGATTTTCCATCACCGGCAATCCATCCGACAAAGGGGCCTATAAAGCACCGACATTAAGAAACATCACCTTGACGGGACCCTATATGCATGACGGACGTTTCCAAACCCTCGACCAAGTCATCGGGTTTTATTCCGACAGCGTGCAATATTCTTCCCAAATCAGTCCGCTGATGCACCATGTCATGCAAGGCGGCGTACGCCTCACCGAGGAAGAAAAAACGCAACTCAAGGCTTTCCTCAACACATTGACGGACGAGGATTTCATCAACAATCCCAATTACGCGAAACCAGAACAATAATGTCTTTATTTTCAAAAAAATATATATTTTTGCACACGAAAAATAAATCAAGACATGGCAAAACCAATTGAAGCGACACCAGTATTAGAAGGAGATGATGCTTTCGCTTTTTTCGTTGAAATGGAGAAAGGAGAAAAGGCATCCAAAGAAGAGAAAAAAAGAATTGAAGAAGGTGCAAAGTTCATCGAATCATTGCTCACTTTCGCATTTTAATTGAATTAATTCATCTTTGAAAAGAAATGCAATTTATCAGATTAACTGACAACTATCAATTCAAGGCGTTTGATTGTGGTAATTCTGACCTGAATGATTTTCTTTTATCAGATGCCAAGAATTATGCCAAGCGATTACTTTCTGTCACTTATCTGATTGAAAATGGAAATGAGATTATAGCTTTCTTTTCAGTTTCAAACGATAGAATTTCAATTAGAGAAAGCGACAAAGCTGTTTGGAGAAAGATAAAAAAAGAATTTCCTTACAGCAAGCATCGTAGTGACTATCCTGCCGTTAAAATTGGAAGATTAGGTGTTAATTTGACTCATCAGACCTCGCATATCGGGACATACATTCTTGATTTCGTTAAGAAAACCTTTATTACAAACAACAGAACAGGATGTGCTTTCATTACAGTTGACTCTCTGCCATCAGCCATTCCATTTTATCAGAAAAACGGATTCAAGTTTCTAAAGACTTCAGCAAATTCACAATCGACGGAAAACACTATTCCCATGTATTACGATTTATCGCAATTGCTTGATTAGTAATATTTATTTTGGAATTTCAATATGCCAAGCAATTCTTTCACTCCCCGCCGTTTCAACAGCTACAACGCTTATTTCACCAAGCTGTTTGGCAGCCGTGT
>CALGBV010000342.1 GCA_937884015.1 uncultured Bacteroidales bacterium | reverse complement strand
ACAATACGACTTTCTTTCCTCGGAAATCACTCAGTTTCACTCTATTACCAAACTGGTCGGTAGTTTCAAAATCCGGAGCCAAAATTCCTTTTTCTAACATAGACTTTCAAATTTTAGGGTTACAAAAATAGTAAATTATCTTTTTATAAGTCGTTTTTCTTCTCAATTCATTTCCATATCAGAAAAAAATACCTAATTTTGCATCGTCGTCACGAGCAGGAAGGCTGCTGCCGTGTGCCGGATTCTCGGCATGGATGATGGAGGAAACGCCGCCCTCCGATGATATAGGCCGTATGCTTTTGTATTTTTCACTGACATACGGCTTTTTATTTTGGTCGTAGAAAGATTTGTGCAGCACTATTCTATCCTCATTATCTTTTATAACTTCCAAAACAACAGCATTATAACGGTCAATTTGCTTAACAAACACAATTGAATCATTACCTTTGTCTATGTTGTTTCGCTTATCCATATTCTTTTCTCTTATCTCGCTGCAAAATAACGACATCTCGTGAAAAGAAAAACGACAACAAACGCTTGTAGTCGACTGTAAGCGTTTGTTGTCGTTTGTTGTCGGATAGTTGATTGTTATTCTGTTATTTACAAAACATCACTTCAACACCTATGAATAGATAATACCGGCTTATTCCTTAACGACTTTCAAAGAATAAGTCATTCCGTTTTCAAGACATATCCTTAGGATATAGCAGCCCGATGGCAGGCCCTGCACATCAAGACTTGAATCCGATGGCATTTTCCGCAACATTAACTGCCCCAGCACGTCAAACAATTCAATTTTCTGCACATTCACATGCTGCGGAACCATTACATTCAGGCAGTCCTTGACCGGATTCGGATAGATGGTCAATGGACACGAATTATTTTCCATGGTTGCCGTTCCACCGAACAGCGCCACCAATTCGACATCTTCTTGTGTATGAAACACATAGACAGATTCTGTCGACACGACTTCGCCATCCACGAGCCATGCCTCAAACCAGTCTCCTTCATTTGCATATGCCTTGACAATGACTTCATCATCCTCACAAGTAGGCTTTTTAGTTATTTCCGTCCAACCACAATTCGGATTAGAATTTCGGACCGTAATTCTGGCTCCGGTTTCAATCATCGGAAAACTATTCCAATATTCCGCCTGACCATAAGTCTCAGACATGCCGCACGGAATTTCAACATAAAAATTGTCGTCAGCGAAAAAAGTCTTTCCCCTTAAGGCTGGCGGTGTTGTCGCCCTGACAGAAACTTTCCGTATCTTCCTGCAATATCCAAAAGCATTCTCTGCCAAATAGCTCACATTGCTTCCAATGACAACGGTCTTCAGTGCACGGCAGTCCTCAAACGCACCCGTCGGAATGCCTTCAAGACCTTTTCCAATGACGACCGATTCAAGCTGTTCGCAATTATAAAACGAATGATAGCCAATGGTCCGCACGGAATTAGGTATATTCAGATCCTTGATTTTCAGACGTTGAAAAGCATAGTCACCAATATAAAGCAAACTTTCGGGCAGTTCCAGTTCAGTCAATCTTGTCTGGCAAAACGCAAAGTCAGGAATACGTGTCACATTCTGGCCAATTTGCAGACTTTCTATCGGAATGTTGGTTAAAGCACGGCAACAGTAACATTCCTTTGCATAAAAGCACACATCTATGGGTAGAGTATTGCTATATACCCACATCAATTGGTCGCCAACGAAAAACCGCACATTCTCTCCTATCGTTATGCGAGAGAGGTTCTGGCATCCGGTAAACATCCTTTCACTGGACATGTCTTGCACATTGATGGAAATCGAGCGCAAGTTACTGCATTCGTCAAAAGAACCCTTTGCTGCTATAAGTTTCTCTCCTTCCAGATTCACTTCCGTCAAATTATGACACCACTTAAAAGACTCAGAACACAGTTCGTTCAAACTCTCTGGAAATGAAATGGTTTCGATGGCATCACACGAGCAGAAAGCCACGGCTCCGATTTTTTCAATTCCTTCGGAAATGACAAGCGAAGCGATTCCTTTACATTGGAAAAATGCCTTCTCGCCAACACTTTTAACCCAATAGGTCATATTGTCGTTTGTAACGGTTGCATCGAGCACCAATCTTCCTTCCGGTTCTTGAAAGCCTTCCCAATAATAAACATTATCGTCAGACGGATGCGTCAGTTCAACATACTGATTCACAGAATCCGTAATATTGTAATATAAAGTCTGTCCCGAAGAGCAGGATGCGCTGAAATCGTATGCCATAAGCGGCATAATCCCAAAAAGCATGAAAACCGCAAAAAAAACTGTCCTTTTCATAACGTTCCCCTTTCCTTATAATTTGATAATTTTTCTAACACATTGTTTTTCATCATCTTTTGAAATGATACGCAGAAAATACATACCCGCCTCACAAGCCGAAAGATCAAGAGACAAAGTCTCACCATCCGATTCGACATGTTTCATCAATCTTCCGCTTAAATCGAACAACTCGACAGCCGAAGCATCTTTCGCCACGACCGAGACTTGCCCCATCGCCGGATTTGGATAAACCGACACCATTGCTTCCGACACTTCGTCGAGTCCAGTCATGCTGAAATGAGCCACATAATGGACCGGACCATTGACCGTCACTTTCAATTCAGGTTTGACAGAAATGACCGCACCATTGTTGGTCCAATAACAGAAAACGTTGTTTCCTATCGGAACTGCCTGTAAGACTGCCATATTATCATCGCAATCAGGCGCATGGACAATGGTGACATAACCTTTTTCATCATTATCCGTTTCCACAACAAAATCAAACAAATATTCATCCTGATAGTTCGTGAACTCACGCCATTGCGGACTCACCTCATACATTTCCGAATACGGGCAAGGCACGTGTACGGGAATGTTTTTTGGGACATCCGAAAAAACGTTTATTCCCATGGTAACCTCTCTAAACATGCCCAACTTCATCTCGCTGATATTTGAGCAGCCAGAAAAAACGTAATCTCGCATTTCCATCAATGACGAAGGCAGTGACAGAAGTCCATCGAACCCCGAACAATTCTGGAAAGCATAGCTTTCAATAAGTGTAACGTCTTCAGGCACAATGATCGAACCTTTTAGGCCGCTGCAATAGCAAAAAGTTCCGCCTTTGATGACTTTCAGTTTTGATGGAATGTGCAAAACGCCATCGAAGCCGCTGCAACCTTGAAACGCACTCTCGCCCAAGAAAGTCATTGATTCAGGCAACAGCAAATCACCTCTAATGCCCGAACAATCTTGGAAAGCGTTAGGACCTATTTCCAAAAGGCTTTCCGGAAAATTTATCTCAGTGAAGCCCAAGCACCCATTGAAAGCATCTCTTCCAATTTCTTCAAGACCTTCATGTAACCGCAGACGGATGAACCCCGAACAGTTTATAAACGCACAGCTTTGTATTATTTTAAGTTCAGGAGACTCTATGATTAAATCGCCATCGAAACCCGAACAGTTGGCAAAAGCATAATAGTTAATGGAAGAAACCTTTGAAGGAATGACTAAATCACCTTTAAAACCTGAACAGCCACTGAAAGCGGATCTTTCGATTATCTTAAGATTTTGCGATAAAACCAGATTGTCATCAAAACCCGTGCAAGAAACAAAAGCATAATCCATAATCGACTTAACGCCATCAGGAATAATCAATGAGCCTGAGAATCCAGTGCAACTGGCAAAGGCACTTTCACCTATAGTTTCCAAACGTTCAGGCAAAACCAATTGACCGAAACAGCCGTCACATCCCGCAAAAGCCGAGTTCCCAATCGTGACAAGACTATCGGGCAAAACGAAATGTCCATTAAAGCCTTTGCAACCTTTAAAAGCCTCAGCACCAATCTCCTTAATGCCAGACGGGATGACAAGCGGACCGCTAAAACCCGAGCAATTTCTAAAAGCGCCATCAGGAAGTGTCTTCAAATTGGGTGGCAGATTCAATTGTCCCACGAGCCCGGAGCATCCGTCAAAAGCTTGTTCTCCAATGAACTGAAGGCCATCGGGGAAAGACACCGATTCAATTCCCGTGCATTTTTGAAATGCAGAATTTCCAATTGAACGGACCGTCTGCGGAATGACGAGATTGCCCGAAAGGCTGTCACATTTATAAAATGCTCCATCATCAATGGCTACAACAGCACAATTGAACTTATAAAACGGCACGCTATCAGGGATGATGATTTCACCGACAGGTTTTTCAAAACCTTCATAATTACCAGAAGGTGCCACAATCATCACTTCGCGGTGATAAGCACTGAGCACCACGTAATACAAGGTCTGGCCTGATTCACATGTCAACGAAAAATCATAGGCCTTAGCTTGAAAACAGAAAGTGACCAACGCGAAAATTGTAAGGAATAATTTTTTCATAACGATTTACATTTAGTTAATTAACACATTGATTCCATCTACACAAAACTCATTCGCAATAATGCACAAGCCTGACGGAATAGCCAAGCAACTATTTCATTTACAATTCTTTTTATAGTAACAACATATATTTTTAATTCCGCATTTCTCGCACTGCGGATTGCGTGCCATGCAAACATATCGGCCATGCAGAATCAGCCAATGGTGAGCGGTTGAAAGCACTTCCTTCGGGAAATGCGCCGTCAGCACTTTTTCGGTTTCCAAAACGTTTTTCGAGTTTTTGGTCAGACCGATGCGGTTTGCCACACGGAAAACGTGCGTATCGACAGGCATGGCCGGCTTGCCGAAGGCCACGGCCAGAATCACGTTTGCCGTCTTTCGGCCTACACCTGGAAGCCGCTGCAAGTCATCTAGATTGTCGGGGACAATGCCGCCAAACTCATTCACGAGCGTCTGCGCCATGCCCAACAGGTTTTTCGACTTGTTGTTCGGATAAGAAATCGACCTGATGTAGGAATAGATTTCCTCAACGGTAGCCTCCGCCATATCTTTTGGCGACGGAAAACGCTGAAACAATGCCGGTGTGGTCATGTTCACACGCTTGTCGGTGCATTGCGCCGAAAGTATGACCGCCACAAGCAATTCGTAGGGATTGCTGAAATGCAGCTCCGATTCCGCCACGGGCATGTGCTCGGCGAAATAGGCGACAAAAGCATCGAATCGTTCTTGCACAGTCATAGAATTATCATATTATTCAGTTATAATTTCAATTTTCACACGAATTTTCCAAGAATCATCCACAAATCGGCTCATGAATTGTTTTTCTCTCCAAAATGGTCAACAGACAAATTCACGATTGAATTCATGGGTAATTTATGATAATTCATGTTTCCGTAGGCATTATTTCCTCCACACAAATTTTCCAAAATCATTTCATGAATTAATTTTTAATATCCTCAAAATGAGTCATATTCATAATCACTATTGACTTCATCTTCATACAAAAGATTCATATCCTTATCCATTAACACACACTCGTTTGTTTCTTCAATCCACGCATACCGTTCTCCTTGCAAAGATTTCTGTCCAAAATTTATCAGCAATCCAACTGGTCTTTTTGTCAAGCGCATATAATTGAAAAGTTGGGCGCGATGCTGAGGGACAAGCTCTTTCACAGATTTCAGCTCCACTATCACATCACCAACGACGACATCCATCCTGTATTCTTTTTCCATCTTATGATGTTTGTAAAAACATGGGATAGTTTGTTCTGATTGATTATCAATGCCGCGGTCGTTGAGTTCCAAATGCAATGCTTCATTGTACAAAGATTCTAACAATCCCCAATTCAATTCAGAATGTACTTTCATCGCTGCACCAATAATCTTGTACACGACATCTGAATATTTCTTGAAATCAGTCATAAAAACAAGAATTCATGATTAAATTCATGGGCAATTCGTGACAATTTCTGTTGCCGCAAGGCCGCTTTATTCATATAATATTACCCTGGTCGTCAACCAAAACGCCCCAGCTGACGGCTGTCATGCCTTCTTCATCAAAGAAGAAATCAATGAGGGCATCTTCAAACGAAATGCGCAGTTCGCCGTCTTCGGTTTCCTGTTCCAATTCATTGAAACCTTTCGCTTTCATCATTTCGATGACGGTTTTCTGGTCCAAATCGAAGACTTTTTTGCCGTAAAGCATGGCATTTTCGTTTTCAGTCTCAAAGCAAGCCACCACCGATTTCGTTATGCCTTCGAAATAAATGTTGGTCTGCAAGTCGTCATATTCGTAATAAATGGAGCGGTTTTCGGTCTCCTCCATGTCGTTCAGTTCTTCGTAAAAGTTTGGCATTCCGAGCATTTTGACGGCTTCGTCGAGCGTCATTCCGAAAGGTATTTCACCGTAACCTTTCAACGGTTCAATGGTAAAGTTTTCCATATTTCAAATGTTGATTTATTGCGGTAAAAATAGTGTTTTTTCTTCAAATGAAAAGAAAAACTGCAATTTTTTAATGATTATAATTTAGAATGGCAACATCCTCATTCAAACCGAATGGATCGCGACGGCGTGATTCTGTTGATGACGCTCGTTGGGATGAGTAACATCAAAGTCCACAATATGAAAGTACCTAAGTTGATGGCAATTACGGTGGTGAGATGCAACTCTATCGGAACAGCCGAAAGATAGTAAGTTTCGGCAGGCAGCTTTATTAATGATGTGTATTGCTGCAAGAAGCAGAAACCGAGACCCAAGGCATTTCCAATCAGCATGCCGATGCCAAGGATTTTCATTGAGCGCAACAGGAAAACATTCCTAACGAACTTATTCGTGGCGCCCATGGCTTTCAAAAGACCAATGGTAGAAGTACGTTCAATGATGATAATCAGCAACATACTAACGACCGTAATGCCTGCCACCAAGAGCATTAGCGCCATAATGAGCCACACATTCGTATCGAGCAAATCGAGCCAATCGAAGATTTGCGGATTGCTTTCGCGTGCGGTATAAGAGGCTAAATTG
>CALGBV010000341.1 GCA_937884015.1 uncultured Bacteroidales bacterium | reverse complement strand
GATGCTTTAAAACATGAGCATTCACATCTTTACATGGCTATCGGCGGCAAACTTGCTGCAGTTATCGCCATTGAAGATCAGATAAAAGAAAAGGAAGGAAAGCGTATTCTTGCTAAGATAAAGGATGATGCTTATGTTTGCACACTAGAGATAAAGGGTAAGAAACTTACGTCACCAGGATTTGCTGATCTTATTGAAAAAACTACTGTAAGTGGTAAAAGTAATATTACATTAATGTACTTTATGATTAAAAAGAATAAAATATATTCTCAAAAATATATTAATAAGATTATTAACTGAGGAAATTGCTCAATATGATCAATTTACCAATAATCTTGGTATATTTGGGTTAGCAGGTGAAGGATTAAAATACATGCTCACACCTGACTGGTCAAAAGTAAATTCTGAAAGTGATGCTTGCATGGGAATGAAATGTCCTTATCATTCTTGAAAAGGTTATGATATTTGCTAAATTTCTGAAAATCATTCAGTTTTAGATATGAATGATAATGGCTTCGACAGGCTCAGCCAGCTAATCGCCAATAAACTCCGTAATCAGCTTGAACAACAACTCGTAAGTCTCAAAATAGAAGTGTTCGAAAGTGTCGTTGGCGGTGTGATAATACTGGAAAGCGTCGCCTTCTTCGTTTTCGTAGAAAATGCACGGAACGCCTTGCACGGCAAAAGGATAATGGTCGCTGTTGGCGGCCAAATCGCCGCAGTTGAGCGACTGGAAATAATGCCTTTTCGCGTTGATGGCTTCCATTTCGGCAAAGCCTTTCATGCCTTGCTCGCTGACTTCGCAATACTGCACGGGATTGTTGTCGCCAATCATGTCGAGATTGAAAAGATATTTGATGTTGCTCAGCGGAACAATCGGGTGGTTGACATAATAGGTCGAACCGCGCAGATTGGCATCTTCGCCTGAAAATGCGATGAAAATCATGTCGTATTTCGGCTTGTGCTGGGCATAATATTCAGCCAAAGTGATGATTGCGGCAGTGCCCGAAGCATTGTCGTTGGCACCTGGGAAATAAAGTTTTCTGCCCAAATTGCCCAAATGGTCGTAGTGCGCCGTGAAAACAAAACAGCTGTCATGGCTTTCACCATTGATTTTTGCAATCACGTTGCTGCTTTCGTAGTTTGATAAAAACTTGTTTTCAACATTCAGCTTGATGTTTTTCGCATCTCTGACGGCTTCGGCAGTTGTCCAGACAATAGGTTTTGCGGCAATGTTTTCGCCGTAGGCCTTGTAGAATTTCAGGCCAGTTTCCCAAGTGTAGAGCAAACCTGCATTGGGGCAAGTCGTGTCGCTTTGCAGAATGGAAAACTCCTTGCCGTGTTTGTAAGGGAACCAGAAATCGCAGACGACGAAAGCGTTTTTGTATTCAGGAGTCTGCAAGTCCTTGGAAATCTGTTCAAAATCGAAGTTTGCCGTGTCGATGAAATAGAGCGGGAAACTGCCTTTCACGCCGGGTGAGTATTCGCGCATCACGAAATCATCGCCAGGAGTGAGTTTTCTGCCATCGACCCACATCTTCATTTTTCCCGGAAAAGTGTTGATGTTGATGGTGAAAGGTTGCAGAATGACTTCGTCAACGCCAGCCTTACGGAACTGTTTTTCAATGTAATCGCCCGCTTTCAGCACGCCATCCTTGGCATAGCCGCGGCCTTGATATTTCTTCGAACTCAGTTCCTTTACGATTCCCTTGTAAAGCGGTGTATTTTGCGCCGGTAAAGCGATGCAAAACGCTAATAATGCAATAATTAAGATTGATTTTTTCATTGTTAATTCGCAGATAAAAAATATACCTCAATAAATGAATCCGTAATGTCAAAACCAGCCATTAGCTAAGGCTAATAGCTAATGACTGAAAAAAATCACTTGCTCCCCATCCAAACCAATTCATATTTCCGGTTTCCGAGTCCAATTTTCTCACCATGAATGAGTTGTGTCTCCCATTCCGATTCGGGTGTCGTGTTTTTGAAATGGTCGTGATGGTCGGAGAAGCCTTCCTGATGCAGATGGTCGCCAAGGACGGAATTGCGGATTGGTTCGGCTTTCAGGCACATATCGGCGCAGGCTTGGTCGAGGGCGACTGGGTCGAAGGAGGCGAACATGCCAATATTGGGCAGAATCGGGGCATCGTTTTCGCCGTGGCAGTCGCAGTATGGCGACACATCAACGATGAGCGAAATATGGAAATTGTCGCGGCCCGAAATGACGGCTTTGGTGTATTCCGCCATCTTGGCATTCAGCACGCTGATAGCTTGATCTTGTGCAAAGTCGATGGCGTCGAAATTGCAGGCGCCGAGGCAACGGCCACAGCCCACGCAGTTCTCCTGATTGACTTGCATTTTCTTGGCCGTTTCGTCAAACACGAGGCCGTTGTTGGCACATTCACGCAAGCAGCGTTTGCAGCCACGGCATTTCTTGGCCTTGATGATGGGTTTCCCGTTGGAATGTTGGTCTTTCTTGCCGGCACGCGAGCCACAACCCATGCCGATATTCTTAATGGTGCCGCCGAAACCTGTCATTTCGTGACCTTTGAAGTGCGTCAGACTGATGAAGACATCGGCATCCATGACGGCGCGGCCAATCAATGCTTCCTTGGTGTATTCGCCGCCTTCGACGGGCACGGCAATGTCGTCGGTGCCTTTCAGGCCGTCGCCAATGATGACCGGGCAACCGACGGTGAGCGGTGTGAAACCGTTTTCCCAAGCACATTCAAGATGTTCGAGGGCGTTTTTGCGCGAGCCGGGATACATGGTGTTGCAGTCGGTGAGGAAAGGCTTTCCGCCCAATTCCTTGACGAGGTCGACGATGGCTTTGGCATAATTCGGGCGCAGATAACTAATATTGCCCAATTCGCCAAAATGCATCTTGATGGCGACGAATTTGCCATTCATGTCGATGTTTTCAATGCCGGCAGTGCGTGCCAACCGCTTGAGTTTTGCAGGCATGCTTTCTCCGAAATAGCCCGTGCGGAAGTCGGTGTAGTAAACTTTTGAAGTGTCCATATTGATTCTGTTTTTAATGATAATTATCTGTCTAATTTGTAATAAACGGGTCCTTCTTCGCCATATTGTCCTGAAAAAAGGAATCCTGCCCGTTGAAGGACTTTTTTCGATGCTTCGTTTTCCTCGGTAGTCTCGGCCATGACTTTCTTGACACCATCTTGCTTCAACGCCCATTCGGAAATCGACAGCAAAGCCTCAGTCATGTAACCGTTACCACAGAAACCTTCCCTGAGACCATACCCGATTTCAACTGTTCCGTCATTGCCGACGCCCTTGAAACAGAAATCACCGACGATAGTCCCTGGATTTTCCTTTAGTTCCATGAACCACACGGCATACCACATCCGTTTTTCGGGATGGTCAAGGCAGCCTTGCAGCATCTCACCGTAGGCTTGCCGCAATTCTTCAATCGTTTCGTTTTCAATCAGATGGCGTATTTCCTCATCGCTGATGGGAAACAGATTCATTCGTTTGCTTTCAATGTTCATTTTCTTACTTGTAGTATTTTTCAATGCCTCCGTAACCTTTTATCAGTTTG
>CALGBV010000340.1 GCA_937884015.1 uncultured Bacteroidales bacterium | reverse complement strand
ATTATTTCGTCTATCCTGGCCACGACCACAACGTGCAAGGCCCCGACAGAGCGCATTTGATTACGAAGATTACACAATATTTCAAGGATAATCTGTAATTCCGAACGTAGAGACGTAGCGTGCTACGTCTCAAAATGATAAAAAAATAATTTTGATGTGGAGACGTTGCACGCAACGTCTCTACATTCATTGAAATAAAAATTAAAAATCAATAATGTACGAAATTCTTACCGATAAACTGCACCGCATAGCCTACGCAACCGATGCCAGCGCCTATCGCGAAATGCCGTTGGGCGTTGCCTATTGCGAAAGCGAGGAAGATTTGGCCAGCCTTATCAATTGGGCCAAGGAAAACCACACGCACATCATTCCGCGTGCAGGCGGCACTTCCATTGCCGGACAAGTAGTCGGCAGCGGTTTGGTTGTCGACATCAGTAAGAATTGGAATCACATTCTTGAAATCAACGATAAGGAAGGTTGGACAAGGGTGCAGCCTGGCGTTGTGCTCGATGAACTCAATCTGGCTTTGAAGCCTCACGGCCTGTTTTTCAGTCCCGAAACCTCGACCAGCAACCGCTGCTGCATTGGCGGCATGTTCGGCAACAATTCCTGCGGCAGCCATTCCTTGGTTTACGGCAGCACGCGCCACCATGTTTTGGAAGCGAAAGGCCTGCTTGCCGATGGCAGCAAAGAGGTTTTCAAAGACTATTCCATCGCCGATTTGGAGGCAAGATTTGGCAAGGAATTTTGGAAAAATGAAAGCAATTCATTGATTCAGAACATTTATGCCCAACTTATCAATTTTGCCTTAGACAAGGATACCGTCAAACTGATTGAGGATAATTACCCCGACAAACGCTTGCGGAGAAGAAGCTGCGGCTATGCCATCGACGAGGTCATAGAAGACCTTCACAATGAAACGAAACCATGGCCTGAACGCACTATAAATCTTTGTAAGTTATTGGCTGGCAGCGAAGGCACTTTGGCGTTCATCACCGAAATAAAATTGCACCTCGACCCGCTGCCGCCAAAGGAATGTTTGGTGGTTTGCGCACATTGCGACACCTTGGAGAAGAGTTTTCTTGCCAATCTTGTGGCACTGAAATTCCATCCTGTTGCCGTCGAATTGATGGACCATAACATATTGGAACTCAGCAAGGATAATGTCGAGCAGCAGAAAAACCGTTTCTTCGTGCAAGGCGAACCTGCCGCCATCCTGATGGTAGAACTGAAAGCCGACACACGCGCTGAAGTCGATGCCGTGGCAACTGATTTGGAGCAAGCCTTGAGCGATTTGTGTTATGCTTGCAGCCGCGTTTACGGCAGCGAAACTTCCAAGGTCTGGAGCCTTAGAAAAGCAGGTTTGGGCTTGCTCAACGGCATGAAAGGCGATGCAAAGCCGATAGGCGTCATCGAAGATACGGCCGTCATTCCGGAGTTTCTGCCCGATTATATGAAGGATTTCGGCGAAATGCTGAAACGCTTGGGCTTGGAATGTGTCTATCACGCTCACATCGGCACAGGCGAATTGCATTTGCGCCCCATCATCAACATCAAGGATGCCGATGAAAGGAAACTTTTCCGTCAGGTGGCGGAAGAGACAGCCGTTTTGGTCAAGAAATACAAGGGAAGCCTCAGCGGTGAACACGGCGACGGCAGATTGAGAGGCGAGTTCATTCCATTGATGTATGGCGAAAAAGTCTACCAGTTGATGCGTGAAGTGAAGCATTGCTGGGACCCTAATGGTCTTTTCAACCTGCACAAAATCACCGATACGGAGCCGATGGACAGCCATTTGCGCTTCGAAATCAACCAGCCATACGCCATCGAAAAACTTATCGGGACCGACAAGACCTATTACAATTGGAAAGCCGCTTTCGATGAGTGTAAAATCAAAGGCGCCACGGGAGCCAAAACCCAACTCCACGCCTTGATGTGTTCCATTGAGCAGTGCAATGGCGCCGGCGACTGCCGCAAAAGCAACCTGATTGGCGGCACATTGTGTCCTGCTTTCAAAGTCACGCATGACGAAACCAATGCCACCAGAGCAAGAGCCAATGTGCTGCGCGAGATGCTCACCCATGGCGATGAAAAACTGATGAAATCGCCTGAATTGGCCGAAGTGCTCAACTCTTGCCTGGCTTGCAAAGGCTGCCGCAGCGAATGTCCGTCGAATGTCGACATGACGCGCATCCGTTCCGAAATCCTGCAACAGAAATACGATGCCAACGGAACGCCATTGCGCTCATTTGCCGTGGCAAGAATGGCTTGGGTCGAAAAATTCGGACATTTAGTGTGGCCTGTCTACAATTTCTTCGCTTCGTGGAAGTTTTCATCCAACATCATCAAGAGAATCATCAGTTTCACGACAAAAAGGAACATCCCTACATTGAGCCGGATAACCATGCGCGAAGCGGTGAAACTGGAACAATTGAAATCGAAATATTTCGGTAGAGACGTTGCGTGCAACGTCTCCCCAAAAGGCAAAATATACCTGTTCGCCGACGAATTCACCAATTACCAGGAAGCAGAAATCGGCCTGTCGTTTGCCAAATTGTTGATGAGATTAGGTTACGAAGTCGAGATACCGAAACACGTTGAAAGCGGTCGCGCCGCCATTTCGAAAGGCTGCCTGAAACTGGCAAAGAAATTCGCCATCAAGAATGTCAATTTGCTGAAAGACAAAGTTTCAGCCATGACACCATTGGTCGGCATCGAACCTTCGTGCATCCTTTCTTTCCGCGACGAATATCCCGATTTGGTGCCGTCCGAAATGCGCAGCGTAGCCCAAAGGTTGGGCAGAAACGCCTTGCTTTTTGATGAATTCATCATGCGTGAAATGGCCGCTGGTCGCATTTCCGCTGACGATTTCAAACCGGATGCCGTTGAAATCTGGCTGCATGGACATTGCCACCAAAAGTCGTTGGTCGGCATTGACAAGACCGCCAAAGCCTTGCAATTGCTGTCGGGCGCAACGGTTCATGTCATTCCAAGCAGTTGCTGCGGCATGGCCGGCGCTTTCGGTTACGAAAAGGAACATTACAAGACTTCCATCGCCATCGGTGAAATGATTCTTTTCCCGACGGTGAGAAAAGCAATGGAAAAACAAAGTGCTGAGAAACCTGTAATCATTGCTGCTCCTGGCACTTCATGCCGCCAGCAAATTCTTGACGGGACAGGTATCCGTGCTGTTCATCCGATTGAAATTTTGCAGAAATGGTTAAAATGATGCTATATTGATAAAAACTTAATTGTAAATTGTCTATTTTTGCAATAAATTTTTTTTCGTTATGAGGAAATTGTTTTTTAAAATATGTGACTTTTTCTTTAGGAAACAGTCAAATGGTTCTCTGCCAAACATCGTCATCCTGATATTAGATGTCGTCATCGTTATTGCAGCCTATTTGATGGCCATGGTCTTGCTGTTTTTCAACGATATGAAAAACCCCTATTGGGAATATGACTGGAGCAGAATCATTATCGTTCCTTGCGTTTATTTATTTATGTTTCTCGTTTTCAGAACTCACGAGGGTTTAATCCGCTATTCCGGATTTAACGACATACGGAAACTTATCACGGCAAACACTTTTGCTTTGAGTTTATTGGTTTTCAGTAAACTGATAATCAAAAATATCGATTCATCCATTGCATACTGTATTTACCCAAGATTCTATATTATCGTTTACCATTATTTCATCACCCTTGTATTGCTGATTTTCAGCCGTTTGACTATTCGCCGCATTTACAATGAATTTTATAAGACCAAAGATAGCGACAAAAAGAAAGTGTTAATTTACGGTGCTGGTGAAGGCGGTTTGCTTTTGTACAGAACCCTCAGCCAAGACCAGGAATCGCCTTACAAGATTTTCGCCTTTGTTGATGACAACACACAGAAAAAAGGCAAGAAGATAAACACTATTGAAATAATGTCGCCATCAAAAGCGTTAAACAGCGCCTTTTTGAAGCAAAATCATATTGAAACCTTGATCATCGCTATCCCAAGCCTCACCACGGACAAAAAGAAAAAAATCGTTGAGAAAGCGATAGAATTGGGATTGGAAGTCAAGACATTGCCATCATTCACAAGCTGGTATAACGGAGCGATACATTCCGAACAACTTGAAAACATCAAGATAGAAGACCTTTTGGGCCGCGAACCCATCAAGCTGGATAACGTCAACGTAAAACACGAAATCGACGGAAAAGTAGTTCTGATTACGGGTGCCGCCGGAAGCATTGGCAGCGAAATCTGCCGGCAGGTGTTGCATTATAATCCGCAATTGCTGGTTATGGTCGACCAGGCCGAATCGCCCATGTATGATTTCCAGTTCGAACTGAAAAACTCCCCTGTTTTGAAACCTTTCACCGACAAAATGGTTTTCATCATCGCCAATGTGAAAGACCAACGCCGAATGGAAGAGGTTTTCAGCGAATACAAGCCGCAAATCGTCTATCACGCAGCTGCTTACAAACATGTTCCATTCATGGAGGAAAATCCGTACGAAGCCGTGTTTGTCAACGTGTTCGGCACAAAGAACATCGCCGATTTGGCCATGAAATACGGAGCCGAAAAATTCGTGATGATTTCGACCGACAAGGCCGT
>CALGBV010000339.1 GCA_937884015.1 uncultured Bacteroidales bacterium | reverse complement strand
GCGGAGAAGAAGCAAATCAACTTCGACCATCCCGATGCCATTGAATGGGACCTGCTCATTGAGCACCTCGACCGCCTGAAAAACGGCGAGACGATTCCGATGCCGATTTACACCTATGTCACCTGTGCCCGTTCAGAGGAAGTCATCCATGTGCAGCCTACCGAAGTCATCATCGTGGAAGGCATCATGGTCTTGACCAACGAGGAATTGCGCAAGCGCATGGATATCAAGCGATGAGCGTCTGATGCGTATCATCCGCCGCGACATTGCCGAGCGTGGCCGCACTTGGGAAGACGTGTTGCGTCATTACCAGACTTTCGTGAAGCCTATGCACCAGCAGTTCATCGAGCCAACGAAACGTTCCGCCGACATCATCCTGCCACGCGGTTCAAGTCCTGTGGTGGTCGACATTCTGGCTTCGAGAATCAGGATGCAGTTGAGGAAATGAAACTTGGGCCTTGGGGACTGATGATTTAACTTGATGATTCGAAGAAAACGGCACGCTGAGTGTGATGAAGCCCGAAATGTCAAGGAAAATGACACTCAGAGTGTGAAAAAGCTCGGGAAGTCAAAAAATATGACACCCAAAGTGTGAAATAATCAGAAATTTCAAGAAAAACGACACTCGGAGTGTGAAAAAGTCCGAGATGTGGAGAAAATTGACACTTTCCAAGACCAGAAAAGGCGTTCAACCCTAAAATTGATTGCTCATTATAAGCAAAAAAGGCGTTCAACCTAATAAATGATTTGTTGCTGCGACTAAAAAGAGGCTACAATTCGAAAATCAGTTTCTTGCCTTGATAGAATAGGGGATTGAAGCTGTTTTTTAGCTATTGGTGTTTGATAATAGTCTAGGATATCTCAAATTATTGTTTTTGTCCTTTTGCCTTCTATATAACTAAAATACAACTTGTTAAAAATCAATACTTTTACAATTCTCCCAACTTTTGTCTTGATACAAAAGTTGCAAAAAATCAAGGCGAAAAGCAACGACCCAACGCACGCCGGCCTAAGTCACTGACCTTCAGGTCGGGTAGTGGGCAAAGCCCAAACGCAAACGCCCCTCCGTGAATGTCAGCGACTTAGCCCGTCTTTTGCGGACGCTGCTCCCGCTTTTCGCCATGGCCACCGCACCCAACCCAGTCTGACTTTCAACACTTCAGTCACGTTTGATTTTTCCAAAATGAATTCTGAAAACATGTTATGTTACATTCAATGTAATGTCATAAAGGATTTTTTCTAGAAACACGCTCCAGTATGGCAGGAAATACCGATATTTGCATATTAAACTATCTGACGGCAGGTCGGGGGCATCATCCGTCCGTGATGCTTTTGCAAACAACCGTGATGCGGTGGACGGCTGCATCCGAAAAAGGAACTTTATGAGACTCTTGTACCAGAACAACTCACCTTACGCTATCTATGCCATTGCGTTTCAAATGATAAGCTACATGGAAGAGCATGAGCTGGATGCGCCTTTGGCAAAATGGAAGACCGAACTTATCGAGGCCAATGAAGCCTTAATGGAGCGCCTTTGCGATAAGCCTAAGAAAATCGGGCTGAAAGACCAGTCGCGTGCTTTGCTTAAATGCGTTGTGAACATCAGGCGTTTGGTGGAATCGTTCCTGTATTCGGGTGATGCCGTGATGGCGGGACATGCCCAGGCCGTAAATCGTGTATTGAAAAGTTATATGGGCTTAGGCCGGTTGAGTGCAGCCAGCAAGATAACATACGCAAGACTTATCATGCGCGATTTGTCCACCCCCGAAATGATGCCGCATGTCGAAGCTATTCCTGAGCTCACCGACCGTCTGTTGCTTTTGGACAAGGCCAAAGATGACATGGAGCAACGCCAGCTTGAGATGGTGTATGCCGATGTTGACGCAGAGAACCGCAAGCCGTTGCAAGGCATGAAACGAAATGTGGCGCAAGTTGTGAACAAGACGATAGCCTACCTCGAGGCAATGGCGAATGTCGATGCCGATGCCTACGGCCCAATGCTAAGTTGTTTCCAATATATTTTGAACGAAGACAACGATGCCCGCAAGAGAGCTTATATGAGGAAAAAGCAGAGGATGCAGAAAAAACAAGATGCTTCGACAGTGAAGATGACCAAGAGCGTTGTAGAGAAAAAGGATGAGGGGTTGGATGAGGAGATGGGAGAAGGATGAATGTAATGGAATGATCTTGCAAAGATGATGCTATCAAATCGAAAC
>CALGBV010000338.1 GCA_937884015.1 uncultured Bacteroidales bacterium | reverse complement strand
AACCCAGAACATCATTTCCGTTCCGAAGATGGCTCCTGCGCTGATTGCCGGAGCACCCGACCTGCCGCACTTCCCAATCCCTACACTCATCGGCGACATGGCCGAAATGGGCGTCAAGGTAACAGATGCACAATTCACCGATTTCAACATTGAAGTTGCTCCTTCAAAAGGCAACATCAGCCGTCAGATTGACCCTGAAACCGTCGCCTACACCTACGGTGAAATGTACAGTCAGAACGCTTTCTATCCAGCCGAACAGGCTTACTTGGAAGCTCCTTACATCATCCGCGACTTCCGTGGCCAGAACATCATGGTTACGCCTTTCGCCTACAACCCTGTGACAAAAACCTTGCGCGTGTTCACTAGCATGACCATCACCATGGCCAAACTGAGCGACAACGGCGAAAACCCGAAACTCGCCCGCAAGTCAAATGCCATCAAGGTCTCTCCTGAAATGAAGAATGCCTACAACCGCCGTTTCATCAACTTCGGTATGCAGACAGCCAAATACACTTTCACCGAAGACCAAGGCGAAATGCTCGTCATTTGCCCTGAACAGTACATGGAAGCCATGCAACCATTCGTAGACTGGAAGAACATCTCAGGCCGTCCTACCACAATGGTGAGCGTCGCTGATGCCGGTGGCAACAACGATAACAACATCAAAGCTTTTATTCAGGATCTTTATGAAAACAAGAATCTTGAATTCATCCTTTTCGTTGGCGATTACGCCGACATCACCCCTCACAGCATGAATGGTGGCCGTTCCGACAACTGGTTTGCCATGCTTGAAGGCAACGACTACTATCTTGAAGCCTTCGTTGGCCGTTTCTCGGTTGAAAGCGTCCACGATGTGGAAACCCACGTCAACAAGGTGCTTTACTACGAGCGTGACATGCCTAGCAGTGTCACTTGGGCCGATCACGGCTTGGGCATCGGTGCCATTGGCGCTGGTTATGGTCACTTCGGCGAAGACGACTACCAGCACATCGACCTCATCCGCGACACCCTGCTTCACTACACCTACACAAACGTAACCGACCTTCACCAAGGTGGCGGTGCCAGTGCTAACTCAATTAGTGCCGCTGTCAACGATGGTGTCAGCATCATCAACTACTGCAACCATGGTTCGGAAACAAGTTGGGGCGTAGCCAACTACAACAACAGCCACGTCAATGCCTTGACTAACGACTATATGTGGCCTATGGTCATTTCAGTAGCATGTCTGAACGGCAAGTTCAACCACAACCAGCCTTGCTTCGGTGAGACATGGCTCCGCGCTACCAACAACCAGGACGAAAGCATTCCTACAGGTGCCGTTGGCGGTATGTTCTCATGGATTTCACAGCCTTGGATTCCTCCACAATACGGTCAAGACGAAATGGTCGACATCCTTACTGAATGGCATAGCGCCGATTTGTACAACCACACCATGGGCGGCTGTTTCCTCAATGGCGACGAATACATCCTCGATGCAAGCCCTGAAGACCAAGGCGACACGCACAACACATGGATTCTGTTTGGCGACCCGTCAATGATGGTCCGCACCACCAACCCGAACGAAATGAACGTGACATTAAGTCCAAGCACCCTGCTGATTGGCATGAGCGAACTCGGCATCACTGTTGACGCTGATTACGCTATTGCCACCCTCTCAATGAATGGCGAAGTGATTGCTTCGACAAAAATCGTTGGCGGTAACGGAACACTTACCTTTGCCCCATTGACCAATGTCGGCAATGCCAATCTCGTCATTCTCGGCTACAACAAGGTGACTTACAACGAGGAAATCGAAGTCATTCCTGCTGATGGCGCATTCGTCACCGTTAGCAGCTACATGCCAACCTACGCAGCTGTCAATCATGAAACCAACCTGAGCATGAGCTTCAAGAATGTCGGCAGCGATCCGACAAATGGCAACACCGAAGTCGTCCTCACTTGCGATGATGAACGTTTGCAGCTCATCAACAGCACAGCCACTTTGGATGTCATGCAAGGCAACGAAATCGTCGACCTCAATGATGCATTCTCATTCATCATTGCTGAAGGCGTTGAAGACGACACCAGATTCACCATCGATGTCACTATGACTTGTGGCAACGAAGTGTGGAACGGCAAAGCCATCATCACTGCCGCTCAAGCCATTCTCGAATTCGGTCAGTTCATTGCTCCTGCGGGCTTTGTTCCTGGCGAAACCGTAACCATTGCTGCCACATTCAAGAATGTCGGTCATTACATGGCTACCACCGCCCTCGCAACAATTTCTTCAACAAGCGAATATGTAACATTTGAAGAAGAGACCTTCGAAGTCGGCACCATTGAGTCAGAAGGTACTGCAACCTGCGTGTTCCATGCCACAATCGATGCTGCTTGCCCTGAAACCGAACAGCTTCCATTCACTTTGAACATATTTGCCGACGGCGACCTTTCCGCAGAAGGCTCTGGCGTCTTGAAGAATGCATGCGCTGTCATCTTCGACCTTGCCGATAGCTACGGTGATGGTTGGAATGGCGCCAAGCTCCATGTGGTTTACAGCGACGACACACCTGCCGAAGACATGACCATCAGCAGCGGCAACAGCGCAACCTATACCCGCGAAATCG
>CALGBV010000337.1 GCA_937884015.1 uncultured Bacteroidales bacterium | reverse complement strand
GACGGAATTGTTCGATTTCCTCGCGGGTGACATTCCAAACGTGATGATGCTTTAAGACGGTCATCAAATCGGTTGAGGCATCGGCCAAACGAAGCGGGCCAGACCAATAGTCGTCACCGACTTGCTGAAAACGGAATCCTGCAAAATGCAGCGAGTCGTTGCTGTCCATGCCGCCAAGCCAAATGGCGTTCTGGAAAATGGTGGAGCAACCGCTACCAATTGGAACTTCATGCTTGATACAGGCGTTGCTTTGCTGCAAGTTGTCGTCTATCGAGAGGATGAAATTGCTGCCGATACCCGTAATGCGCATGTCTACATTATTAATGTTGATGTTCGAGTAAGGCGGAACGATTTGCCCGATGGCCATGAGGTTCATCAGGCTGAGAGCGAAGATTAAGGTAAACTTTTTCATAGGCCGTGTATTTTAAGTGTTAGTTGATATTTTTCTAAAATTATTAGATTTAATTGATTGTCCTGTAGAGAAGTAGCGTGCTACGTCTCTAATAATTAGCATTTTGTTATTCTTTGGAGACGTTGCACGCAACGTCTCTACATTCATTCTTTCACCACCTTGTCCGAATAAACCTTTCCGCCTTCAAGGGTGATTTTTGCCACATATTGCCCCGCAGGTAGGTTTGCCACATCCATTTCAGCGGTGTGCGAATTTGCCACGCAGCGGCCTTGCAGGTCGAAAATCTCAATGCTTTCTAATTTTACATCGGGTGAAATATGTATGGAAAGTCTGTCTTTCACTGGGTTTGGATAGATGAGGTATGGGCGGACAACCCAACCGTTTTCCTCCACATCGGCGGTTTCATCATGGATGATGCTTAAAAAGCCGGACACCGTCCCGGAATAGTCATACTTTGTGCCACTCGTCACGATGTGGCCGTCATCGGTAATGCCTAAATAACGCGGAACCCAATAGCACACTTCTCCATACGATGTCGGCACGGCAAAACGTTCCCACTCGATTTCCATGGCCGAATTGATTTTGCTCATGACAAGCATTCCATCGTGACCGTTGTTCCTCATAATCCTGACATGATAGATTTCATCAGGATTGGCAGCGCAAGCGTATTCGCTCCACGCGATACTACCAGTGGTATCCTTTTCGATGCAAAGGTGTGAAACTATGTCCCAGTCACGGTTCAGTTTCAGCATCATGGCATAGTCGGTAATGTAACTCCCGCTTCCGTCGTAGCCAACTCCCATACACGTGAGGAGAACGTTATTATCATCATCTAATGTCGTATTCAATTCGCCGAGAGCTGCGCTGAAAGCGATGCCATCAATTCGTACCGGAAACTTTTTGAAGGAAACGACCTTAAACAGCGAATCCAAGGTGTAGCCGTAAATGCCGGATGTCACATTAGGGTTTTCCCATTTGGTGAACAGAAAACCATATTCCAACGGATTTTTGCCTTTGCAGAACAGCGTGCCTGAATAAGGACTACGGTCGTCGTCAATCATTGCCTCCGAAACGGTCTTCACCGTTCCGTCAAGCCCGATGCGGTCGAAATGCCTGATTTTGCCGTCCGTGCCGTGGCTTTCCCAATAGACGATGATGTCGTCGTAGTCGTCGATGATGATTTCCCAGTTGTTGGTCTCGCCTTGCTCGCCTCCGGGAAGCAGCATGTTTAGTTCTTCCGACAGCTCCAGCGCGTCGCTGATGCCAATCACATGGAGGAAGTTGCCTTCGTCGGTGTTGTCGATTTTCAGCAGCAGGTTGGAAGCCTCATTGCGTGGGTCTTTCGTGAAACGCATGTGGTGGCTGCTGATGGGGTCGGCATAGAAAACAGAGTCAACCGCCACGCCGTCCATGTCAATCTTGTAGAACACCCTTCCAAGGTCAATCTGTGCTTCAATGTCGAAATACAGGGTTTGGAAAATGACGCAGCCGTCGCTGGTGTTCACGCAATCCCAGCCTTCGACATAATAGTCCGATTCGGTCTTAAATAAGGTTGCGTCCTGTGCCTTTGCTCCGAAAGCCGCTGCCAAGGCGAGCAGTAAGAGGGTAATGTGTTTCTTCATATACTTGAAGTATTAAAAGGTTACTTGTGTTTGTTGCCGTGAAAGAATCGTATGCTTTATTACGTTTTGATAGTGCAAAAATACTATCGCATCAAAATTTTGTCAATAGATTTTGGCCGGAAAATTTATAAGCAATTATAAGTGAATTCTTGTAACTTATTGATTTATTATAATTTATAGAAGAAAAATTAATTTTATAAGTAATTATAAGTATTTTGTTGCAAGATGTTGTTTTACAAATAGATACAAAAAAAGCAAGCCGAGGCTTCGACTTGCTTGATTTATCATGAGAGTGATTTTTTAATTCGGCTTTGCCGAAGAAATGCTATGCATTATCTCACTTCGTATCGATGAATCAAAGATTTCAACGAAGTTAAATCCTTAATAAATCAAAAAAGAAAATCTATCAGAAATCATCGTTTTTGTGTAGAGACGTAGCGTGCTACGTCTCTTTTGTGGGATCAAAAACAGATTTTGAATGATTTTGAATTAGGATTTTTGATTTATTTCTTGCCGAAGGCAATCAAATCTTCAACCAATCCTCAACATTTTTGACCACGATGCCTAAACGCAAAACGAAGGCTTCTTCGGTGGCGAAACCGATATGTGGCAGCATGATGAGATTCGGCGCATCGAACAAAGGATTATCTTTTTTCAAAGGCGGTTCCGTGCCGTAGACATCGGTGGCGGCACCTGCAATGACACCGTTTTTCAAGGCGTTGGCCAAAGCCATTTCGTTGATGACCGGGCCGCGTGCCGTGTTGATAAGGATAGCCGATGGCTTCATCAAGGCGAAATCCTTTTCGGTGATGAAATCGCGGGTCTCGTTGTTCAAGGCGATGTGAAGCGTAACGATGTCGGCTTCTTTCAGCAGGGTTTCCTTGTCAACGAAAGTCACACCTTCGATGGTTTTAGGCGTGCGGTTCCAAGCCAAGACCTTGCAGCCGAAAGCGTTGGCGATTTTTGCCACGCGCTGACCGATGTTGCCCATGCCGATAATGCCGATGGTCTTGCCGCCGATTTCGCGTCCCGGCATGAGGCCTTTGCGCTGACATTCGCGCGTAATGATGTCGTTTTCGCGCACTTTGCGGTAGACGTCAATCATCAGGGCAATGGCGAGTTCAGCAACGGCCTCGGTGGAATAGCCTGCCGCATTCATCACTTTGATGCCACGGCGCTGACATTCTTCCATGTCGATATGGTCGAGGCCGGTGAAAGCGATGGAAAGCATTTTCAGGTTCGGACAGGCGTCTAGAAAATCCTTGCGCAACGGAATGTTGCTCTCGATGATGACATCGGCACCTTCGGCACGTTGTTTCAGCACATCAAGGTTTTCGTTGCGGTCGGGATAAATGACGACTTCGTGTCCGGCTTGCTTCAGATTCTGGCAAGCAGTTTCTATCTGGTTGACTTTCAGTCCTAATGGTTCAAGAAATGTGATTTTCATAGTATGGAATTATTATTGATTTGTTTTTGGGGACATGAAAAGGCACATGCCGTGCGTCTTTATGTTCTCACCAATTTTAATAGTTAGTGTGTCAGGATTTCCAAGCCTGTTTCGGTCATCACGAAAGTGTGTTCCCATTGCGCTGAGGGCAGTTCGTCTTCGGTGATTACGGTCCAGCCGTCGGCTGAATCGATGAAGACTTTCCAAGTGCCCATATTAATCATTGGCTCGATGGTGAAAACCATGCCTGGAACCAGCAACATGCCTGTGCCTTTTTTGCCGTAATGCAGCACTTCGGGGTCTTCGTGGAATTTCAGTCCCACGCCATGGCCGCAAAGGTCGCGCACCACGCTGAAGCCATTCTTATGTGCGTGTTTTTCAATGGCATAACCGATGTCGCCGACAAAGCCGAAAGGCTTGGCGGCTTCCATGCCGATTTCGAGACATTCCTTGGCAACCTGCACCAGTTTTTCCTTTTGCGGCGTGGTCTTGCCGATGATGAACATACGCGATGCATCAGCATAATAACCATCCAAGATGGTCGTGCAGTCCACGTTGATAATGTCGCCTTCTTTCAGGATTTCCTTTGCCGACGGAATACCATGGCAGACCACTTCGTTGATGGAAGTGCAAACGCTTTTCGGGAAGCCTTCGTAGCCCAAAGTGGCAGGAATGGCATTGTGTTCAATCGTGTAATTGTGAACGATTTCGTTGATTTCCAAAGTGCTCATGCCTGCATGAATCTTTTCCCCGACCAAATCGAGGATAGCCGTATTGATGACACCGCTGCGGCGGATGCCTTCAATCTCTTCGGGAGTGCGAATGAGTGTGCGTTTCGGCACCAAGGCACCGCGGTTTTCAAAAGCCATCACTTTTCTATCCAATGCTGTAGGTTCCTCTCCGGCTGGAACGCGCCATCTTTTACGCCTTGTAAACATAATGCATATCGTTTTAGGGTGCAAAAATACGTAAATTCCATGAAAATGGTTTTCTCTCAACGCAAATTACCGATAATTATTCATTAATTTGAATTTCAACAATATATTCGACAGCAAACGACAACAAACGCTTACAGTCGACTACAAACGTTTGTCGTCGGGTTTGTTTGGGCGTGATGGTGTTTTTTTGCGGCATAAAATTGATTGATATGGATGAAAAGAAACCATTTGATAAAAAGTTCAATAAAAAAGTATCGTTTGAGGATTTCGTACATCTGATAGATGAAAACTGTGAGTATAAGTTTTCAATTGTTGATGATGTTGTTGATGACGAATTGTTGAAAATCGCAGCTCAGCATGGGATAGATTTGAAAGGTTACAAGCACGTTATTGAGACATCAGGAGTGCGACACTCTGAAAAACGCCATGGCACACAAAGTAATGACCGTTTGCCTTTGTCAATCGAAGACTATTTGCTTATCCCTTACATAATACGGAATCGTGATAAAGTTGAAATTTCAACGACAAAAACGAAACGGCATAATATGGAAGTCCTTGTTTATGAAAAACTTATTGGCATGAGTTACTACTATGTGGAAGAAATACGGACAGGGAGAAAGAGTTTGGCTTTTCACACCTTATACAAACGGAAAACATAAAACCCCTCTGCAAAGAGGGGTTTGAATCTTGTTATCGCGGGGGGTACATCCAAAAGGCCGTCCTTTTACGTCTTGATAATCAATTCATTTTTCTTTCCGTTTCCGCGACCAACTGGTTGCAAAAATACTACAATTTTTCAATTGCCACTAATCAAACTCAAAAATTCTTGTTTTTCGCAAATAATAACTGAAAAATTCAATTTAATATGCACAGTGAAAACATAATAAAAAGAAAGTGCTTGGAAAAGCAAGCTCAACGCGAGGGCGGCCAATTCCTCATACTGTTTCCCGAAGGCGACACGGCAGCAGGCCTTTCTACTCTTCCGTCTGACTTGACAATGCAAAAAGACAATTAATCCGAATATTAGCATCATTTTTTTCAAATAATCCCAAAATCTTGGCAAAATGAATAATGAAGAATACAATCCAATTGAAATTCCAACAGGTGATGGCAA
>CALGBV010000336.1 GCA_937884015.1 uncultured Bacteroidales bacterium | reverse complement strand
CCTACGCCGACCCAAGCGTTTGGGAAGAAAAGGCAAAAGACCTCGCAGGCCGCTTTATCAAGAATTTTGAAAAGTACACGACAAACGAGGCTGGTAAGGCTCTCGTCGCTGCCGGTCCAAAACTCTAAGCAATTAGTCGCACGAAGCGTCATAAAATGAAAAAAAGGAAGCGTAAGGCTTCCTTTTTTCATTTATTATTATTTCTACAATCAACGTTCAGTGAACGATTTAAAGAAAATCTCAGCATCTTTCCACACCGTGTAGTCGCGGGCATAGACCAAATTCAACTGGTTGACAAAAGGCTTGTCCTTCAATGTCGAAGTGTCGAGATAAGAAGCTGGATTGAAGATTCCTTGCCTGATTTTCGGCAGTTTTTGCGCCTCATCATCAATAGGACAATAACCGACCCAAGTGCGACGGCCAAACAGCACCAAGATAGCGTTCTTCAGAAAACGCACGGGACGCTTGACCAAAAGCGCCAAAGGCAACCAGAACAAAATGCTGAAACAACTCACCAACACATCGAACAGACGTTTATTGCGGCGGTTGGTATTGGTGTCAATGGCCTTAATATCAACAGTATAGAGGTCTCCGCGCGTATTGATGCTATTGCTGCCAATGATTGAAAGACTATCTTCGGGAGCAATCTTGTAATCCACATTCGTTGCATGCCATTCCACCATTTTGTCGATGATGACTTGATGCGGCACGTCCTTTGAGCAGAAAATCACCTCCGAAATCTTATAAATCGTGATGATGTCGGGCACCTGACTGATGTTTCCGATGAAACCTTCCGGCACCTCGCCTTTGGTATCCGAAAACACTCGGCCAACGAAATCAGGCTTTATGGATGTGCTATCAAGCAGGTTTTCAACCCTTTGCACTTCCGATTTGCTGCCAATCAGCAGGAAACGTTTCTTCAGATTTTTCTTCAGTTGGAAGTCCTCGTTGCCCGACAAATAGCCGATGCAACGCGTTAGGCACATCTCCAAGGCCAGCCAAATGGTGCCAAACAATATCAATGCACGCGAAAAGCGCAGACTTTCAGGCAATAAGGCGTAGAGCACCAGAATCAGCACACTGCCGACGGCCACGCCGAAGACACTCTTTCCGTAGCCGTAGGGCTTGTCGTAGCCGCCACTGAAATAGGAACATAAAAGCCAAATCAGGATATAGACAGGCAGAACCGCCGCAAACAGAACCATAGGATAACTGCCTGCACCATCATACACAACCATTTTTCCCCAGAAATAACTGATGGCCGCTAGCCCTCCATAGCCCAAAACGGTATCGATAATCGGCATGAAAGCCTTGTGAAAGAATTGCGAAACCAGTGCAAGGAAAGCTTTAAAATAAATGGCCAAATTAATTAGGAATGAGAAAGTTGAGGCTCGTTTCTGACCAAAGTGTTTCTTGGCGAAAATCTCCATGGCCTTGTAAAACACAAAGACATAGTTGACACTCGTTTTCTTGGTGCTTTCACCTTTATAATGTATGATGCGCGTCTCGGGAAAATAGTAATTCTTGTAGCCGCCCAACGTGATGCGGTACGACAAATCGATGTCCTCGCCATACATGAAAAAGGTCTCGTCTAAAAGACCGACTTTGTCCAAAGTCTCGCGACGCATCAACATGAATGCGCCCGCAAGTATCTCAACCTCATTGGTTTCATCATTCGACAAGTGGCCCATGTAATAATGTGCAAAACGCTTGGAATGGGGAAACAACTTGGTGAGACCGAACATTTTATAGAAAGCCGTCATAGGTGTCGGCAATCCGCGTTTCGATTCAGGCAGGAACTGGCCCTTGCCATCCACCATTTTCACGCCGAGACCGCCCGCATCAGGATGAGCGTCCATGAAAGCGAGGCACTTGCTGAAAGTGTCGTCTTCGACCACGGTATCGGGATTCAGAAGCAACACATATTCACCAGTTGAAATCCTGATAGCCTGATTGTTAGCACGGCTAAAACCGACATTTTCCTTGTTAGCGATGACTTTCACCTCAGGAAATTTCTGTGCCAGCATCTTCAGGGAACCATCAACGGAATTGTTATCAACCACAAACACTTCACCTTCAATGCCTTGCAATGCGCGACGCACCGAATAGAGGCATTGCTCCAAAAAATACTCAACGTTATAGTTTACTATGACAATAGACAGTTTCATACGCAAAAAATCCGTCAAAGATAAGACTCTTCCCCGAATTGGCAAGCAATTTTCTTGCGTTTTCGGCGTTTTGACGTAATAATAACGCAGCGAAAAGAAAAGAATTGTATTTTTGTCAACAAAATGAGCGCAATGGAAGAAGGAAAAACAACTTTGCGATTTGGCGTAATGGTCGACGGCATGGACTTGCAACGTTGGCAGGCAGAAACAATCAAAATGCTGACTGACAATGGTATGCGGTTTTCGTTGATTATCAGAAACGATGAAGAAACCGCACCAAAAAAAGGCTTATTCAAACGCATCAAGGATTACCCTTTCCGAAAAATGTTTTTCCAGGTATGGAATCGTCGTTTTTTCAAGCCCGAATGTAAGGCAATGGTGCCTTTGTCGGATTATTACGACCTTGAAAACATCGAAATCCTCAGTTGCCAACCTTTGCATCAAGGCATTTCAACCATCATTTCAAATGCCGATATTGAAACGGTTCAAAATCAGAAACTTGATTTCATCCTTCGATTCGGTTTCAACATTCTCAGCGGTGATATTCTGAAAGTGGCGAAATACGGTATTTGGTCTTTCCACCATGACGATGAAATGGTTTACCGCGGTGCGCCTCCCGGATTCTGGGAGTTCATGCAAGACAACCCTGTGAACGGCATCATCCTGCAAAAACTGACCGAATCGCTGGATAAAGGCGTGATTCTGAAGAAGGTATATTACCCAACCATTCTTCATTCCTACAAGGCGCATCTCAACCAGTTGTATTTTGAAAGCGAGTCGTTGCCGTTGGAAGTGTGCAATGAAATCATCCGCACGGGCGGCATTTTCGAACACGAGTCGAAATCAACGGCACCCATTTACCATGCGCCAAGAAATGGCAAGATGCTGAAATATTGGCTTTTGTGTCCGATCAGGAGGTTGCGTTTCCATTTGCATGACCTTTTCCGTCAGGAAGACTGGGATGTAGCCTACGCTGAAGTGCCATTGTGCAATTTCATCAAGAATCCCAAAGCCTACGAAAAGGATTTCATCTGGTTCAAGCGTCGTCATCTGAACACCTACTACGCTGATCCATTTGTCATTACGACAGCAAAAGACACTTACATTTTCTTTGAAAGCTATAATTACAAAAAAGGGAAAGGCACTATTTGCGTCGCCTTGAAATCGGAGCGATTCAAACGGCATCACGAAGCCCTTTCCGAGCCGTTCCATCTCTCCTATCCTTTTGTCTTTGAACATGATGGAACAGTTTACTGCATTCCCGAAGCCAATGCCTCGAACCGCATTTCCCTCTACCGTTTCAACGAAGAGCGGCTTGCGCTTGAACAAGATGCCGTTTTGCTGGAAAACATTTCCGCTGTCGATTCCACCTTATATTTCAAGGATGGAAAATGGAACCTTTTCTTTGGCCTTCAGAAATATTCCAACATAAAGCTGTTCAGATATTTAGCCGATGATTTGCGTGGGCCATACGAACCCTATTACAATAATCCAATCAAGACCGACTGCCAGGACGCACGCATGGCGGGTGCCTTCATCAACAATGGCGAGACGCTGATTCGTCCCGGCCAGGAATCCATCAGATATTACGGTACAGCCGTCCGTCTCAACGAAGTTCAGGTCATGTCTGAAGATTATTATTCGGAAGCGCAAATCGGTAGAATTGAGCCGTTTAGCATGTCTCAGTTCAAGCAAGGCTTGCACACCCTGAACGGCAACGGAACCATGACCGTCATCGATGGCAAGCGTTTCTTTTTCACCTTTTCGGGACTGTTTCACCAACTCAAACTAAAAGCCAAGCGATAAGATATGTTCAAGAAGATTTTAGGGACGGGGGCAACAAGAATACTGAACATCCTGATTGGTTTTGCCAATATGGTGCTCGGTGCCAAATTTTTAGGCGCAGCCGAATGGGGCATTGGCGGCATGATTGTCGTTGATGTTTCCTTCCTCCTAATTGGCGTTGAACTGCTGGCCGGCAGCGGACTGGTGTATTTCACCCCACGCAAAAAAATCTCTACCTTGATGCTGGTGTCGTATTCATGGATTATCGTAGCCATTTCCATTTATGCACTTGCTTTTTGGATATTATCCTATTTTCCAGACACTTTCGACGACATAGTTCCGCAAGGCTACGCCAAAATTACCCTGCTGATGGTCTTGGTTTACAGTTTCCACAACTTCAACCTGAACATTTTTTTAGGCAAAGAAAAAGTCTCGCTTTATAATTGGGTGTTTTCCATACAGATAGTTACGCAAATCATTGTGATGTGCCTCTTGTTATTCGTCTTTCACATCACCGATGCGCACGCTTTCGTATATTCCCTTTTGAGTGGCTATTCCGTCGCAACCATCGTCGGTTTCTGTTTCCTGCTCCCAATGATTGGAAAAGATGGTTTTGATTCCATTAAAGTCACTGCAAAAGAGATGTTTAGCTATGGCGCGGTCATCCAATTGTCCACTTTGGTCAGCACCTTGAACAAGCGGTTGAGCATGTTTCTGCTCAAGAAACACTGGGGTAATGAACGTGTTGGCGTATTTTCATCTGGAACGCAAATCACTGAAGGCGTGAAGATTATCGGCAACAGTCTCGCCTTGGTGCAGTTCTCTGCCTTGAGCAATATGACCGACCGCAAGGAAGCCGTGAAACTAACCTTGCGTTTCATAAAGATTGCAGTATTGTTCACGTTTTTAGCCTTGGTGCTGATTGTCATCATGCCGACCTCGTTCTACGAATGGATTCTCTCAAAGGAATTTTCCGAAATCAAACATGTCATACTTTACATGTCGCCAGGCATCATATTTTTGGCTGCACACACCATCCTCGCCCATTATTTTTCGGGTACGGGACAGCCGAAATATAACTTATTTGCTTCACTGACAGGACTTTGCTTTACCATTCCGAGTACCTTGCTTTTGGTAAAGCCTTTCGGCATTGATGGTGCGGCCATTTCGTCGTCCATCACTTTTGCGGCATCGTTTACCTACCATTGGCTCATTTTCCGCAAGCAAAGTTCGGCACGCCTCGTTGACTTGCTGCCCAACAAGGAAGACTGGAACTGGGCAAAGGATGAAATGAGAAAAGTTTTCAAAAAAGAATAATAAAATCGCCGAATATTATGAATAACAGATTTTTACACCTGATTCTTGGAATCATACTCTTGATAGGCGCAACTGGTTGCGGCTCAAAAGACGAAAAGAAAAACTATAAAAATGAAATAACCAAAAAAATAATTAAAGATTTTATTAAAAGAGATTCATATCCTTTATATAAAGGTATATTAGAAACATATTCTCCTTTATTAATAGATGCTTATAATAAAACAAGACAAACAGGTAAGGGATTACAATACCAAGAAT
>CALGBV010000335.1 GCA_937884015.1 uncultured Bacteroidales bacterium | reverse complement strand
AGTGGAAATCTATGATTTTTCAGGCGATTTCCACTCCAAACTCACCTATAAGGATTATTTCAGCACATTTTCAATAGCCATATCGAACAAACGGTCAAGCGTCAAGCCGAAGCAACGCGCCTGAGCCGGAATGATGCTCGCCTCCGACATGCCGGGAACGATATTGGCTTCGATGAAGAAAACGCCTTCGTCGCTCACGATGTAATCCATGCGGACAAAACCCTTACATTCAAGCTTTTCGTACAGCATAGCCGTCGTCGCCTTGATTTCGATTTCAATTTCCTCATCAACTTCGGCAGGCGTGATTTCATCGCATTTTCCAGCGGTATATTTCGCCTCGTAATCGAAAAATTCGTTCTTGCTACAAATTTCGGTCAGCGGGAAAACCATCATTTTGCCATCATATTTCATGGCACCGCAGCCAAATTCACGGCCCCTGACAAACTTTTCGCACATCACCTGGCCGCCAGCCGCCATTGCCTTTTCCATGGCCGGAACGAATTGTTCCATTGTCTTCACCTTCGACACACCGACACTTGAGCCATTGCAAGTCGGCTTGATGAACAAAGGCAGTCCCAATTCATCCACAATTTGCTGAGCATCATATTTTTCGCCTTCATTGACCAAGACCGAAGGTGACACATTGACATCGTAGGAAGCCACCACGCGCTTGCAGAAATCCTTGTGGAAAGTCAGGGCGCAAGTGGTCAAATCGGACGAAGTGCAAGGAATGCCCATCAGTTCGAGATAACCCGACAGCGGACCATTTTCGCCCGGCACACCATGAACGGCATTGAAAGCCACATCGAAAACGATTTTCTTGCCATCAACACAGATGGAGAAGTCGTTTTTATCAATGTCAACCTTAGTACCATCTTCCAAAAGGCCATACCAGCCTTTCTTCGAAACCACCAGAATGTAAGACAGATACTTTTCCGGATTCAGGTTTTTCTTCACAACATGGGCACTATTGACGGAGATTTCAAATTCGCCGGAATCACCGCCGCAGATAATTGCTACGTTTTTCATATATCGTTAGATTTAAAAATTCAAGATTTAATATTTAAAAATTGGTTGTCAGTTCTCGGTTTTTCAGTTTTCAGTTTTCATTTTTCGGTTTGCCAAATACTGAGAACCGATAACTGAAGACTGAAAACCAACCATCAAACTTCTTTCAAGATAAAACTTTCTGTTTCAACGACTTTTTTTCCTATTTTTGTCGGTTTAAATTAGCAAACAATAAAAACGCTCAAATCGAGTTTAAATAACGCTGCAAATTTACTAAAGTATGGGACACTTTGAGTTTTTAAAGCAAAAGAAATTCTACATAAACCTTTTGATTATCATTTTGCTGTTTTTTGTCCTTATGTGGATAGCATTCAAGTCGTTAGACGGATACACGCGCCATGACAAGGTATACACGATGCCTGATTTCGTCGGGAAAAACTACCTTGAAGTGCAGAATGAATACGACCGCGACTTCAATTTCATCCTCATCGACAGCATTTATCCGAAGGGAGAAGAGCCTGGAATGATTGTCCAACAAGATCCTTTGCCAGGTTCGAAAGTGAAGAAAGGTCGCAACATTTATTACATCATTGTGGCCGTCATGCCCGAAAAAACCGAGATGCCCAACCTGAAAAACCTTTCGTTGCGACAAGCCATCGGCACGCTGGAATCGAACGGTTTGGAAGTCGAAAAACTAATTTACGAAGACTATTTCGCTAAAAACGCTGTCATCGAGCAATTGTATCAGGGTCAAGTCATTGCGCCAGGAACCGAAATCGTGAAAGGCAGCAAAATCGCCTTGCGCGTCGGTTTCGGACAGGACAAGAAGAAAATCGAAATTCCGAACCTTATCGGCCGTCCTGCCATTGAAGCAAAACGTCTGCTCAACATTGCGGGACTGAATTTGGGCGAAGAGACCTTCGACGACAGCGACAGCCTGCAATACATGAAAGTAACGAAAATGCAACCCGGACCAAGTTCAGGTTTGGTGGAAGCCGGCACTTTTGTCAAACTATGGTACCGTTCGTCAAAAAAACTTGATTTCGACAAGGAATATAAAAACCTTTTACACGAAGATTCGGTCAACAACAAGCCTGTCATTGAGGAAATTGCGGAACCCGAAGAAATCAAGGAAGCAGAAGAAAACATTGAAACCACAGACATAGAATATGAAGACGAGTTTTAAAATAGCCGCACTGGCACTTATTTTGGGCTTTTTCCCCCGCCAATCGCAAGCTCAGGAAATCTTGACGGGATTTCAAACCGAAACGAAGCCAATTCCATCGGCAAAATCCGCCAAAAGCCCTGTAGTGACATTGCCATTTTTCGATGATTTCAGCAAGTCGAAAACCTATCCCGACGCCGCAAAATGGACCGACAGAAACGTTTTAGTCAACGACGGTTTCCCTTTGAATCCGCCCACGCGAAACGCCGCCACCCTTGATGTATTGGACGAATACGGGAAGGTATACGACTATGCCATCAGCAACCCGTTTGTCGCCGAATATCTCACCTCGGCACGCATCCGCCTCGACTCCATCTTTGAACCATCACCGAGAGCCATCTCGCCTGCCGACTCGCTCTATTTCAGTTTCTATTATCAACCTCAAGGCAACGGAAACGCGCCTGAAGGACAAGACTCGCTCGTCCTGCAATTCGGCACCGCAGTCGAAAGGCAACAATTCCTTTACATTGATTACCAACAAGTCAGCATACAAGAGATCTTCAATGAAATGATGGTTGACACGCTGTTTCCCGGCGATACCGTTTGGAGTTTTGGCGGCTGCAACCCACATCTTTTCACCATCATCACCGACACGCTGACCCACGTCACGCAAGGCAGCATTGCCATGCCATGCGATTCCGTTTTTGAAACTGTCGCCGACACTACTTGGCACCACATTTGGAGTGCCCCAGGACAGACTTTAGAGCAATTCATGGCTGAAAACAACGGACAATATTTCAAGCAAGTCATGATTCCAATCACCGACCCAAGTTATTTCCGCTCCAATTTCTATTTCCGTTTCTACAACTATGCCAGCATCGTCAATTCGTTGCAGCCCAGCAGCCGTGGCAATGAAGACAACTGGAACATCGATTTGGTTTACCTGAACATCAACCGCACCAAGACCGACGGTTCCATTCCAATGCTAGCCTTTTCGGGCAAAGCGCCAAGTTTCCTGAAACGCTATCAGGCTATGCCTTACTCGCAGTACAAAGTCATCAACACCGCCGCCATCAGCGAGAATTTCTATCTGGACATTGCCAACCTCGACAATCAGGAACGCACCTTAAATTATTACTATACCGTCGACCAAGTCAATGGAAATCAGCATTATAAAAGAGAATTAGCCCCTAAAGCCATTGCACCATACCAGCAAAGCGGATTTCTCCAGTGCGACATCAATTCCGAATCGCCAGCCTGTCCGTATGTCGGTCAAGCCTTCAGCATCGACCCCTTGCGCGATACGACTTCATACATCATCCGTCATTACATTTACGATTCAACTGCTATGCCGCCAATGATGGATTCCATGGTTTACCGCCAAGGTTTCTACAATTATTACGCCTACGATGATGGCACGCCCGAACTCGGCTACGGCGTTGAGCCAACCAACGGCAGTTTTGCAGTGAAATTTGAACTGACCACCTTCGACAAACTCTACGGCGTGCAACTGCTTTTCAATCACACACTTCACGATGCCAACGACAAATATTTCGACATCGTAATCTGGAAAGAACAAAACGGACATCCGGGAGAAGAAGTCTACCGTATGAAAAACCAGCACCCACGTTGGGAAGAACAACCCTACAAATTCAGTTATTACGAATTTGACAAAAAAGTCGACATGACAGGCATTTTCTACATCGGTCTCGTGCAGCAAAGCAGCGGTGTCATTAACATCGGTTTCGATTCCTCAAACGACAACCGCGAATACACGTTCTACAACGTGACCGGTTCGTGGATGCAAAGCCAATATCCAGGCAGCATTATGATGCGTCCTGTGGTCGGCGAATCATATTATATAGGTGTCGAAGAGCAAAACGCCGACAATGCCATCAGCCTTTACCCGAACCCTGCTTCTTCAACATTGAATATCAATGGTATAGAAGCATCCGAAATCAGCAACATTAACATTTACGACATTACGGGCCGCAGACTTTATCAAGGTGCCACGACAACCCAAATTGCCATTAGCGATTTCTGCGACGGTCTTTATTTCATCCAGATCACGACCCTTGACGGTCAGAACTTTACTCAAAAATTCATCATCGAGAAATGAGCGAAGCCAACATTGACGAAATTTTAGAAAACGAAACCGCCGAAGAAGAAGGCGGCGAATTGTACGAACATATCCGCATCGTGGTCGACAAAGGCCAAGCCTTGGAACGCATCGACACTTTTTTAACCAATCACATTCAGAACATTTCGCGCAACCGCGTGCAGAATGCTGCCAAGGCTGGCAACATTTTGGTTAACGAAAAGGCTGTAAAACAGAACTATAAAGTGAAGCCGAATGATGTCATCAGCATCGTGTTCAGTTATCCGCCGCGCGAAACCGACATAAAGCCGCAGCAAATTCCGCTTGAAATCGTTTACGAAGACGATGACGTCATCGTAATCAACAAGCAAGCCGGACTGGTCGTCCATCCCGGACACGGAAATTTTGATGGCACCTTGCTGAACGGCTTGGCTTTTCATTTTGAACAGACCCGTCAAAACGTAGAAAACAAGTTTGGTTACCTCGTTCACCGTATCGACAAGGACACGACGGGGTTGCTTTTGGTAGCCAAAAACGAGACCGCGCAAGCCATCCTTGCAAGACAGTTTTTCGAGCACAGCATTCATCGCCGCTACAACGCCTTGGTTTGGGGCGATTTCGACGAAGACGACGGCACCATTGAAGGCAACATCGGCCGCAGCGCCAATGACCGCCGCAAAATGGCCGTCTACCCCAACGGCGACTACGGCAAGGAAGCCATCACGCACTGGCACGTTTTGGAACGTTTCGGCTACGTCACGCTGAACGAATACCGTTTGGAGACAGGCCGCACGCACCAAATCCGCGTCCACTCGCAACATATCGGTCATCCGCTTTTCAACGATGCCACTTACGGCGGCGACATGATTCTGAAAGGCACGACTTTCTCGAAATACAAGCAATTCATCGACAACTGCTTCAAAATCATTCCTCGCCATGCACTGCACGCCAAGGAATTAGGTTTCGTTCACCCGACCACGGGCAAAACCATGATGTTCGTTTCCGAATTGCCTGATGACATGATAGCCGTCTTGGAAAAGTGGAGAAACTATATGAAAACCAGAAATTTGGGAGAGGAATAATCCATGATAGTCATTACAGGAGCAGCAGGATTCATTGCCAGCGTGGTTGCCGGCACCTTGAACCGAAACGGATTTGAGGATTTGGTTTTGGTCGACGACTTCAGTAAAACGCAAAAAAAGGAAAACTATTCCTGCAAGAAATACAATTCACTGATTGACAGAAACGCATTCATCGAATGGTTTGAAAAGCATCACGATGAAATTGATTTTGTCATTCACCTTGGCGCCCGCACCGACACCACGGAATTCGATTACAACGTGTTTCAGAAACTGAATGTCAATTATACGCTCGCCATTTGGAAGATCTGCACCGAACATCAGATCCCTATGATTTATGCATCTTCGGCTGCCACCTACGGCATGGGCGAATTGGGTTACATCGACAGTCACGAAATCGTGAACGACTTGCAACCGCTGAATGCCTACGGACGCTCGAAAAACGAAATCGACAAATGGATTCTGAAACAGGAAAACTGTCCTCCATTTTGGGCAGGCTTGAAGTTTTTCAACGTCTACGGTCCAAACGAATACCACAAAGGCCGCATGGCATCGGTCATTCTTCATTCCTTTGGGCAAATCAACACGACCGGACAAGTCAAGTTGTTCCGCTCGCATCGTCCCGATTATAAGGATGGTCAGCAATTACGCGATTTCGTATATGTGAAAGATGTCGCCAACGTCATTCTTTGGCTCATGCAACACAAACCCGAAAGCGGATTGTACAACGTAGGCACCGGCGAAGCACGCTCATTCTTCGACTTGGCCGACAACACTTTCAAAGCCCTGCATCTGAAGACCAACATCCAATTCATTGACACGCCTTTGGACATCCGCGACAAGTACCAGTATTTCACGGAAGCCAAAATGGACAAACTGCGCAAAGCCGGATACAACAAGCCTTTCACCACCTTGGAAGACGGCGTAAACGACTATGTGACAAACTATTTGATTGGGAAACGGTATTTTTAGGCTTTCTTCAATCCCTTCTGTTTTTCAGCCAGGCTCTTATCCAACGACAAGAGAAAATCACGGGTCTTGTCGAGGGTTTCAAGCAAAATCATGCGTTCTTCGTAATCGCTGAATTTGTCTTTCAAAGCCTGTTTTGCGCCTGCCAAAGTATAGCCTTTCACCTTCGTAAGATGGTAAATGACATGCACATAGCGTACATCACGTTCTGTGAACAGGCGGTTGCCCTTCTTGTTTTTGCGCGGACGCAACACGTCGAATTCCTTTTCCCAATAGCGAATCATCGAGGTGTTGACACCAAACATTTCAGCCACTTCGCCGATGCTGTAATAATATTTTCCTGATTTGCTCTCTTCCATAATTAGTCCATTGTTTTTGTAGGTATCCTCGAACGCTCCAAGAATTTTTCGTACTGGTCGGGCGTCAAATCGTTATAAAAGAAGTGAATGGGGTCAATCTGAACATCATTTTTCAGCACTTCGTAATGCAAATGAGCGCCCGTCGACTTGCCTGTTGTTCCCACACGGCCAATCACCTGTCCGCGCGTCACTTTCTGGCCTTTCCGCACTGCAAAGTTCTTCAAATGAGCGTATCGCGTCTTGTAGCCAAAGCCATGGTCGATAGTTACCATTTTTCCGTAACCCCATTGCGTTGTCTCCACTTCAATCACCTTACCATTGCCAACGGCATGAACCTGAACGCCTTCATTGGCAGAAAAATCAATGCCGCTATGGAATTTTATTTCATTATCAATTGGATCGGGACGATAACCGAAAAAAGATGAAATGTATTTCAAATCCTCAGCTTTCACTGGCATAATGGCAGGAATGCTGCTCAACATTTCCGACTTGTTGCGTGCCATTTCATAAACTTCGTCATACGATTTCGACTGGGCGTAAATGCGGCTGGCGATGACATCCAGCTTTTTTGAAGCACTCGCCACAATGTCAGAACTGGCATAACCATAAAGATTGTCATAACGGTGAGGTCCGCCATAGCTTGCACGACGCGCTGAACGAGGAATCGGTTCGGCTTCAAGGACAACACGATACACATTATCATCGCGGTCTTCCATATCGGCTAGCA
>CALGBV010000334.1 GCA_937884015.1 uncultured Bacteroidales bacterium | reverse complement strand
GACGAAATGGAAAAGATCGCCCTGGAATGCAAACCGAAACTCATCGTGGCTGGTGCATCAGCCTACTCACGCGACTGGGATTTTGAACGCATGCGCGCTATCGCCGACCAGGTTGGCGCTATCCTCATGGCCGACATCTCCCACCCTGCCGGTCTCATCGCCCGCGGTCTGCCGAACGACCCATTGGATTACTGCCACATCATCACCACCACCACACACAAGACCCTCCGTGGCCCACGCGGCGGCATGATCCTGATGCGTGAAGACTTCCCTGACCCACAAGGCCGCACCACTCCAAAGGGTGAAGTGAAGATGATGTCAGCACTGATCAACAGTGCCGTGTTCCCAGGCGTACAAGGCGGTCCTCTCGAGCACGTCATCGCTTCTAAGGCTGTCGCTTTCGGCGAAGCTCTGTCCGACGAATACTTCCAGTATATCCTCCAAGTCAAGAAGAACGCTTCAGTCATGGCTCAGGCATTCATCGACAAGGGTTACGATGTCATTTCAGGCGGTACCGACAACCACAGCATGTTGATTGACCTCCGCACCAAGTTCCCGGAAGTCACAGGTAAGATGGTTGAAAACACCCTCGTCCTTGCCGACATCACCGTCAACAAGAACATGGTTCCATTCGACAGCCGTTCACCATTCCTCACCTCAGGTCTGCGTATCGGCACACCTGCCATCACCACCCGTGGCCTGAAGGAAGACAAGATGCCTATGATCGTCGAAATGATCGACGACGTCATCAGCGCCATCGACCCAGTCGCCAAGACTGCTCCGGATGCCAAGATCAACGCAGTGAAGGCCGAAGTCAACAAGATGATGAACGAATACCCGCTCTTCGCTTGGTAATCTAATTCACATAAACAATGAAAAAAAGTCGCTTTCGGGCGACTTTTTTTGTTTGTGCGGCAAAAAAACGTATTATTGCATGATGAAATAGTCATCAGACAAAACACAATTATCATGAAAAAGCTGTTTTCTCTTCTCTTGTTGGCTGCCGCTTTTTGCTCATGCTCGCCAAAAATCCACAAAAACATCATTAAGCAAATGCCATATCCCAATGGTACACACTCAGAAGTGACGGTGTATGACACCGATGACGTTGTGCCAGATAATGCAGAAGTGATTGGAAGCCTTTCAGTTGGTGATGGTGGTTTCACAACCCATTGCGATTGGGAAACCATTATTGAAACAGCGAAGAAGGAAGCAAAGACTTCGGGCGGCAATGGCCTGGAAATCCTTCAGCATAGTTATCCTGGTGAAAACAGTAGCAATTGCCATCAGATTGTGGCTTATATTTTGAATATCGACGATAATGCAGAACCCATCGGCATGTCAGATTTTGCCATGAAAAACTTTACTGACTATGTTGTTTTTCAGGAAGGTGATACAATAAAATGCCGTGTTACGGAAAATGAAAAAGATTATCTTACGGTTATTTACGAGCGTAACGGCATCAGAAGATACAGGATGTTGGGGAAGGACAAACTTTTGGCTTACCATATCGACGACCCCGTGGCTTTGGCTGAACAGCAAAGTGAACGCGAAAGGAAAGACTTTCACGTCTGTATAGGTTTGGACGGAGGCTGGGCGTATAGGACTGCCCCACTCTCCTCCGATATTTCTGACGACTATAAGGATTACCTGCGGTCGCTGAAAAAAGGGCCAGACCTTTCGGCCAATTTGAAGATAAACATCGAAAACATTCTATCTCTCGGCCTGCAATATGACCGTTTTGTGGCTGGATGTCAAGCTGATGCATGGTATGCAGACGATGAAGGAAATGTAACGGAAGGAACGATAAGCGATGTCATCACAATCACTTTTATTGGCGGTTCATTTGGAATGTTCGGCTGGGTCTCAAACAACAAGAAACACCTTCTGCATGCCGACTTTATTTTCGGCTATATGGGCTATGAAGATGCCGGCGAGGAGTTTGGCACACAATATGTCCTAAAAGGAAAGACATTTGGAACAGGCTATGCCTTGGGGTATGACTATAAGATTACCAAACACATTGCGATTGGTGCAGAGTTATCCTATTATAAAGGCTCATTAAAAAGGATGGAGTACTGGGAAAACGGATATTTCAAAGACGGAATTGACCTTGGCAATTCAAGAGAAGGCCTGCAAAGGATAAATCTTAAGGCAGGTCTTAGATTTTACTTATAGCATCCCTACTTCACTTGGTAATTTCCAACAATGGATATAAGCACAAAAGGTCGCTCCAATCGGGGCGGCTTTTTGTCATTCTTATAAAGAATCAAATTCTTATTTCTCTTCCAAGATGGCATCAATCAGATTGTAAGCGCCATCATAGATGTCTTTCAGGGTAGCATCGAGCATGAAAGCCGGTGTCGTGAAAACAAGGTTTTCGTTGTCGGCCACCACATCGCCGTGCTCGGTCTGCACATGATTGCCACCCATCTTGAAGACATTGTCTGCATCTGCCGTTCCGTCGCTGCCCAAAGTGACACAAACGCCCGGAATCAGCTTGGCAAACAGCACTGGAGCAATGCACATGCCACCGATAGGCTTTTTGGCTGCGTGCATCTCTAAGATGACGCGTGCCACATCGGGCTGGACTTCCATGTCGGCACCTTTAAAGGCGTAATTGCAGAGGTTTTTAGCCACGCCATAGCCGCCACTGAAAAGCAAGGCATCGTAATCGTCGGCCTTGAATTCCTCGATAGGCAGAATCTTGCCACGGGCAATGCGGGCAGCTTCCTTCAGAATGTTACGTTCCTCATCGGCTTCCTGTTCATCCGATAAATGATCAATGACTTCTGTCTGCGGACGATTTGGCGCAAAACACTGAACTTCACAGAAATGCTGACTTATCGCAAGCAACAGGCAGACTGCTTCGTTGATTTCAGTGCCATCTTTCCGGCCACAACCGGCCATTACTAATGCAAATTTCTTCATGATAAGGGGACAATTTGACTGTTAGACATTTAGACAATTTGACTTTTGGACTGTTTGACATTTTGAAATTTTTGACTGGCAGAAATTAGAAAAGTCCAAGTGTCCACAAGTCTAATAATCCATAAGTCCACATGTCCATCGTTTTTTGACTGTTAGACTCTTAGACTTGCAGGATTCGGAAATCCAAATGCCCACAAGTCTAAAAGTCCACAAGTCCATTATTCGTTTTTATTCTTTCACGAATCTACGGGTCTCGGTGCTGCCGTTGGTGGTCAGTGAGACGAAGTAGATGCCGTTTGGCATATCAGCCAATGAAATGACGACATTATTGTCGCAATTGCTGAGGCTGTAAACCAAAGCGCCAACCATGTTGTAAACCTTCAGTTCGCTGATGTTGCTGGTGCATTCAACATGCAACTTGTCGCTAGCCGGGTTAGGATAGATGGAGGTGACAGCGCTTTCTTCATCAACTGAAGTGACATTCACCATGACAAAGTTGTTGTTAGGATTGCTGAGTGAATGAGCTGGCTGTGATTCGCAGGTTTGTGCGCCATAATCGTAGAAAGCTCTGACCTGATAGAAACGCAGGCTCTTGCTTTCTGTTACATCGAAGAATTCGTAGTGAGAAGCAGCATCGTAATCGACTTCGCCAATCAGATCGTAGGAGTTACCATTGGTTGAAACGTAGACGTTGAAATGGACCAGATTGTCGGTATATTCGGCTGGAGCATCCCATTCGATAAGGGCACCGAAATCATTCTGGCTGTTGAAGACATAGCTGCCATCGAGGTTTTCAGGAGCGAAGCAAGGCAGTTCGATGTCGACGCAAGCCTGAGCTGATGCTGGTGAAGGACCTTCGACACATTCGCTCTTCACGGTGTAGCAGTGATGGCCTGCAGCAACGTTTTCATCAGTGTAAGCGGTGGTGTGGAGGTCTTCGGCAATCATGTCGCCATCTCTGAAGACCATGTATGACAAAGCTGAACTTGTTGAATTCCAAGTCACATTGACGTTGAAACCATCGAGATTGGCGTGAACGCCATTAGGAGCGGTGCAAGGAGCGCCAGTGGTAACGCAGACCTGGTTGGAAGCCTCTGAAACATCGCCGCTGATGCAGTTGGTCTTAACGGTGTAGCAATACTGGGTATTGTAGTTCAGGTTGCCATTGTCGGTATAGGTGGTGCCTGTAACATCATTAGCAATCATGGTGTTGCCTCTGAACACGCGGTAGGTGCCGGCGGTAGGTGAAGCTGTCCATGACAGTTCAACGGTGTTGGATGAAGCAGTGCCAGTGAGGTTGGTAGGAGCATCGCAAGGAGCGTTGCAAGTCAGGGCGAAAGAGCTGTTGGTGGTTGTACCGTTGTTGGTAGCAACAGCATTGATGGTGAAAACATGGCCGTTAGGTGTGTTTTCAGCTGCGCGGACGGTGAAAGCGTTGTTCACGGTAGCGGTGCCGCCGTTGCCCGACATGGTGCCGAATGTAGCGGTGCCATTGACGATGGTGAGGTATGAGTCGGTTGAAGAAATGGTGACGGTAGTGTTGCCTGAAGTAGGTGTTTCGTCATAGTTCTTCATGGTGACGGTCAGGTTGGTATTCTGGCTAGGAGCGATTTCGGTAGGAGTAACGTTGAAAACATGGATGCCTTCGAATGATTCTTCCAGCTGGCAAGCATTCAGGATAGGACGGGTTGGGGTGCCCTGATACTGTTCGCTAACCCAAGCCAGGAAGTGAAGGTTGTCGAGGTCAACTTCAACACCGTTTGGTGAACCGATGGTTTCAGGAATTGAATAGGTGTAGGTTCTGGTGATCAAGGTGCCCTGTGTGGTAGGAGTGATAGGATCGCCCCATGTTGGAGTGATGATGTCACGCAGAATGTGCATGTGGCAGTATTGGCCGTTGACGATCTGAGCCGGATTGGAGCTCATGCCCGACTGGCTGCCCATGATGCTGTCCTGCAGCATAGCAACGGTCAGATAGTTGGTGGTGGAAGCGCTGTTGCCGGTATAGTAAACTTCAACAGTAACGCTCAGTTGACGTGAACTATGGTCAATCATATAGATACCAGCCACGTTCACTTCGGCTTGCTGAGACATCTGTGTATTGGCAGTGCTTGTCCACTGACCTCTACCGATAGATGCAGCTGTTGAACGGTTAACGACACCGCCTGGGAAAGATGTGCAGTTGAAACCTTGGCTGCAGATTGCAGTACCATCGGTGGTGTTCAGGTTAGGATAGCTGGTTGGTGAGAAGCCGCCGGCATGGACGTTGATAGCCCAAAATCTGCCAGGGTTGTTAGTGGCAATCTGGTTAGCGATGACGTGACCGTCAGGGCAGTAACCGCAGTTTCTTCCTGTGAATTCTTCCAGAATGACGTTTCTGTTAGCAGGAGTGGTTGATACATAGTCCTGTGCATTTAGCTGAAAAGCAAAGGCCAGCAGGCAGCCTAACACGAAGGTAAACCTTTTCATAGTGAATGATTTTAATTGGGTTGATGAATATTTATTGTGACTATTTGACTTTTTTGACTCTTAGACTATTTGACGGCCCCTTTTTTCGGGCCGTCATTCCCGCGCAGGCGGGAATCTCATTTTACTTTTTCTGACTTTTAGACTTGCAGCATCTTGAAATGTCCACAAGTCTAAAAGTCCATTATTCGTTTTTATTCCTTTACAAATCTTTGTGTTTCGGTAGCGCCATTGGTAGTGAGCTGGATGAAGTAGACTCCATTCGGCATATCGGCCAAAGAGACGACGGCATTGTTGCCGCAATCGCTGAGGCTGTAGACCATTGCGCCGACCATGTTATAAACCTTCAGTTCGCTGATGTTGCTGCTGCAAGCCACATTCAGCTTATCGGAAGCCGGATTTGGAAAAATGCGTGAAACATGAGCGTTTTCACTGACAGCATCTTCTCTTACAAATTCAGCCACCAGATTGCGGGATGCTTCAGCGGTAAAGGTGTATTCTTCATCGGCCGACACTTCATTGCCATTTTCCGTCCAGCGGAAAAAATAATACATCAAGTCCCAGTTTGCTTCGGCAACTAACGTAACGGTTTCACCATATGCGTATGTTCCAGCACCTGTCACAGTTCCGCCATCGGCAGGATTGGCAGTGACATTGATTTCGAAGGTCTCAGGAGCAAATGCAGCCACAAGGTCGCGGTTGGCAGTTACATTAAACATATAAATGGCATCCGTCGAGACCTCATTGCCGTTTTCGGTCCAAGCCTCGAAAACATAATGAGGATTGGCGCTTGCCGAAACCGCACAAGTCTGTCCGTAATTGAATGTGCCGCCCCCCGACACGGTACCCATTTCAGGGTCGGCACTGACGGTAACGGTGTAAGACTGTGCCGTAAAGTGAGCCACTAAGTTGCAGTTGGCAGTAACCGTGAACGTATAGCTTGCATTCGTTGAAACCTGCGTGTTGTTCATCGTCCACTTGTCGAAGACAAAACCTGTATTGGCCGTTGCCGTCACGGTGCAAGAAGCGCCACTATTGTAGGAACCGCCGCCTGTGGTCGTGCCGCCGTTGGCAGGATTCGATGAAGTCGTGACCGTGTAGCTGACAGGTGTGAAGTTTGCCACCAGACTACGGTTGCCAGTCACCGTGAAAGTGTAGTTGGCTTGGTTCGAGACCTGAGTGCCGTTTTCGGTCCAACTGGTGAAATTGAAGCCCGAAGCCGGAACAGCATGAACCGTGCAGGATTGGCCTTGCAGGAAGGAACCGCCGCCCGTGGTCGTGCCGCCGTTAGCAGGGCTTGATGATGTGGAGATGGTATAAGAAGGCTGTGTGAAGTTTGCCACCAGACTGCGGTTGCCGTTCACATTGAAAGTGTAACTGGCTTGGGTTGAGACCTGAGTGCCGTTTTCAGTCCAATTCACGAAATTGTAGCCCGAAGCTGGCGTTGCCGTCACGGTGCATGACTGGCCAGGATTGAACGTGCCGCCGCCCGTGGTCGTGCCGCCATTGGTAGGATTCGATGAGGTGGTAACGCTATACTGCGTTGTGCCGACAGGAATGGTGGTCGTATAAGGCTGACGCTGAGGTTTTGTCACCACAATCATCACATAGCCCGAAGTTACAGGAGTGACAGGCACACTGACCGTACCCGATGCTGGCACCAAAGCAGCGCC
>CALGBV010000333.1 GCA_937884015.1 uncultured Bacteroidales bacterium | reverse complement strand
CCATCACGAAGGACTTTTCGGAAGCACCGTACTTGTTGTCGCCGAGAATGGTGGTCTTCGCCTTGAGGTCGGCAAGGGTGAGGACAGCGTCGGACCCCTTGGTGTAGTCCGCGGGAGCGTTGACGACAACCCAGACCTCACGTGTTCCGTAGGTGCAGCTCAGGGACTCGGTGGTGGTGTACCGCCCGCTGGTCACGTTGAGACCGGAGATACGGGTGGCGGCGTCCACCTTGCTGTCGGCGTCGCTGGATTCCTTGCGGAAGACAAGGATCTGCACGTCCTTGATGATGTTGTCGTCGGCAACGGCTCCGGGCACCTTGGTCCTGATGTTGATGCCGCTGGCGAAGTTGACGCTGAGCTCGCAGATGCCTTCGTCCGGATTTACGGTATTCTCATCCTTCTGACATCCCGTCAGGGAAATCGCTGCCGCCATGATCGCGGCGAAAATGATAATCTTCTTCATAATTTTGAACGTTTTATTTTGTTATGATTTTGATTTCTTAATCATCAAAGGTCTCCCATATCGTCCTCGTCGTCCTGCTTGTTCAGGCCGTAGTCGCGGATGAGCGCCGCGATCTCCGGGTCGAGGTTTCCACGGTGGACGTACGCAGGCTCCTGCTGGCAGGAGGTGAGATAGCACTGGATCGCATCCTGGATGCGTCCCTTGCGGGAGTAGACCACGGCAAGCATATAGTTGACCTGTGCGTTGCGGTCCAGGTTCTCGAGGATGCTCAGAGCGGACTCGTTGCGGTCCAGGGACACGTAGGCGATGGCGGTGTTGTAATCGTTTACTTCATCAGCTAAAACTTGCAAGGCCTTTTGGCATGGCTCAAGGAATGTGGAAGCCTGTTCCTTGTCGATAGGTTGTACAGCGTTGTGTGGGTTGTCGGCTTTGGCTGCCAGTTGCTGCCGCAATTGGTCCATGAAACCGTTGAGTGCATTGAAGGCCAATGTGGCGGCGTCGCACGAAGGCTGCGTCATGAACCCCTCAAATGCAGGCAATGAGAAGGTAGGAATGCTTGCAGAAAGTGCTTCTAGCCGCTGCTGATGTTGTTCCACTTCGTCGTTCAGTGCGATGCTGATACGTTGGTATAAGCCGTTAAGATAGTCTTGAGTTAAAGGTTGTTGGCAAAGCGGACAAAACTTGGCTTCTTTTTGGATGAGTTCTTTTTTGGCATCTTCGAGGTAATGGTGGTGCTCGGCATTGGCACACAAGTCGATGATGTGCTTCATGTCGTCGCTGATTTCCGGTTTGGCCACAGCGCATTGCAGCTCGGCGTTGATGGCGTCGAGGTCGGGGAGGGCAGGGTAGGCCGCTGTCCAATTCGATATGGTGTTTTGCCCTTTAGTCTTCGCAAGCTTTTCCATGTTTGAGGAAAGTTGGGATAATAGTCCGGAGATTGTCGGATAATTTGAGGCGTTGTTGCGATCTTGGTAGATGTCGTCAAGTTTGACGGTGATTTTGTTTTGCAGTCCTTTGATGTCGCGTCCTCTTTCGGCATAGCATCCGCTGCCTTTCAGCGACTTGTCGAGTTTCTTTCCCAAATCTTCTATCTTGCTTTTGCAAGTCGCTATGTCTTGGTCGGTTTTTTCGAGTTTATCCTGTAAGTCTTTGAGATCTTGTTCGAGTTTGTCAAGGTCGATATCCACCTTGGTATCGTTGCCGATGATGGCAATGGTGCCGATGCCCTCTTCGTCTTTCAGCCTCAGGTTTTCGTTGATGAAATCCTCATTGAAGACGGCAATGCTCTCGCGCAGCGCATCATCCAACGTGTCGCCTTTTTCGTTCCGGAAATCGATTTTGTATTTGCCTTCTGAGCGTCTGCTCCATTCGCAGATGGCGCGGCTCAGTGTGCTTTTGCCACTGCCGTTGCGGCCATACAATAGGTTGAGATGATTGCTTAACACCCCTTTCAGAAGGGTCTCTTTTTCGTAGCATCCGCCTTCGACGGCGATATCCGTGATGTATCTGAAACCTGCCATAAGAACTGAATTTTCGGCAAAGGTAGGGCTTTTATTTGGTTTTTATTTCAAGATTGATGCCTGAAAAGCAATAATTATGGCAACAAAATGCAATTTGACCTATACGCCCCCCATTTTTTTGTGCATCCCCTTTGCAATTGCACAAAACCGACGGCATATTATAGGTGAAAACTAAAAAATGAAATGCAACAAAAGCTTTTGTGTACATTTTTCGAATAACGGCATTCTTTTGGCATGATTTTTGTATGTAATGGCGTCGCAAAGATTTTGAAAAAATAAAAATTGTGCCGCTCTGACGGCAGTTTCACGTTTCTTCAATAATTTTTCCAATATATAGCTGGAAATAACCTTAAAAAATTATACAATATGAATTATTGTTTTAACATGCAACTTGTTGACGGCAATCCCGTCATTGAACACAACGGTAAACACTTTTTGGTTGATACGGGTAACCCTATGACCATAGCAAACGGAGAGGTAATGGACTTTTGCGGCCGTGATTGGCACGCAGTGCCTAGCTTTATGGGCGCCGATTTGGCCAGCCTTTCCAAAATGGTTGGGATGCAACTTGATGCCATGATAGGCCTTGATGTTATGAAAAACTTTATTGTGACATTTGACTATAACAATGGCAATGTGACTTTTAGTACACCTGACGAAAGTGTTGATGGCCAGAGCAGTGTTCCGGTGAATGTTTCTGGCATGACCGGCGTGACTACCGAGATTGATATTAACGGACAAAAAGGCCTTTGTATCTTTGATACGGGGGCAAGAGTTTCGTATTTAGTAGGGGATATCCCCGAAAACGCAGTTTGGGTAGCCCGCCAATCGGACTACCACCCGTTGGCTGAGCATTTTGAGACTGATGTTTATGAGATGCAAGCCTCCATTGCAGGAACCCCATTTACAATGCGCTTTGGCAAGTTGCCGCAAATGTTGGAAATGGCGTTGGGTTTGGCCAGGGTTAGGTGCATTGTTGGTTGTGACTTGCTTTCGCAACACCGCGTTGTTGTTGATTTTACACGTCGTAGAATGATGCTTGCCTAAAGCGGTTTCTGGAATGAAAACTTCGGGGCGGCTTTCTCGGTGCCGCCCCGGTTTTGTCAGCTGTAACGGAATTAAAACAAAAAAACATAAGATTATGATAGTCATTCACATCGACACCATGCAGGACACTGCGCGGCTCAAGAGACTGTATGATGGTCTCGAAAACGTCACCTTATTGTATAATGCTACCAGGGAAAGCATAGAAAACGAACTGCGGCATAACGACGACAAACTCGTCATGTGCCTGGGCCATGGCACGAGCCGCGGTCTGTTCAGCGGCGATTGGTCGGGCTATGTCATCGACTGGCGTAATGCCGATCTGCTGAAAGGCAGGAATGTCATTGGCATCTGGTGCTATGCATCCGATTTCGCCGCCAATATGGGACTCCACGGCTACTTCACATCCATGTTCATCTCCAACCAGGCCGAGGCCGTGATGTGCGGTTATGATGAGGCAGAGGAGGGTGACATTTTCAACGAGATCGATGTCTTCTGCGACAGCATCCGCAATCTTGTTGATGACGGGACCGCAATGGATAGCTGGGTGCCTATCCTTCAGGAAAACTGCCACAAGGAAAAAGGTTTTGTTGCGTTCAATTATGCTGCAATGAAATATTATGATTAAAGAGCGGTTTTTTACGGCAAAGGCCGAAAGCCTATGCAGTTCCAAAATAAAATGAATTGTCTAACTAAAAAAGGAGGTATATATGAAATGTAAAACCAAGCAACTGGAAACCAAAGTAAACAAAAACATGAAAAACAAGACTATGAAAAGCAAGACATTGAAAATTAGAACCGTGAAAAACGGGATTTTGAAAATTAGAACCGTAGAAAACGGGTTTTTGAAAATTAGAACCGTGAAAAACAAGGCTTTGAAAAAACAAGGGTATGAGAAAAACAAAATAAAACACTGCTAAGGCAGCCTGATGCAAAAGCGTGGTCACGGGACGGTGTGATTTCAGGATTTCGCCGCCCCGTAGTTTTTTTGGGGAAACTATTTACCTGTTGGCACAAACAAAAACACTAAAAACACTTTGCCATCAA
>CALGBV010000332.1 GCA_937884015.1 uncultured Bacteroidales bacterium | reverse complement strand
CCCACCACCGCGCCGACGACAGTTTGTTACCCCAAAAATGCGCCGTTAGCAAAAACGGTGCGCCACGATAATGATGGTAGTTCGTTTGTATTAGGTGAATACACCTACGACGAAAACGGGTACCAGACGAGTGAATGCTACTACAATGCCGACGGAAGCGTAGAGGGTTTGTATGAAAACACCTATGACAAAAACGGAAATGTAACAAGCGAGCGCTGGTATGCTGGCGGCAATTGTGTTTGGTGGGTCGGATACACCTACGACTCGAACAAGAATAAATTGACCGAAACACACTACAACGACGACGGCAGCGTGAATTGTTGGCACGAATTCACCTACAATGCAAATGGAAATATATTGACCGAAACATTCTACGACGCTGACGGCAACGTGGGTTTTTGGTATGAATACACCTACGACGCGAACGGGAACCAGACGAGTGAACGCTACTACAACGCCGACGGCAGCGTGGATTGGTGGTATGAATACACCTACGATGAAAACAACAACCTCACCAGCCGCACCGACTATAACGACATCTACGGCACCGGCCACGAACTACAAGGTGTCTACACCTATTTTTATGAAAACGACGTGCTGACCCGTTACGAAATGACCCTCGGCGGCAGCCTCTTCATGTGCGGCACCTACACCTACAATGCCCAAGGCCTTCTCGATGAACTCATTGAAGAGATTTTCGACTTATTTACGAACGAATGGAAAAACTCCTCAAAGACCAAGCACACCTACGATGCCAATGGCAACGAAACCCAAACCGCATACTATTCCTGGGATTACGAATGGGTTCCAGGACTATCCATCAACCGCACCTTCGATGAAAACAACAACTGCATAGTCCGCGAAAAAATCAGCAACGGTATTGTTGCCGACAGGGTTTCTTATGTTTACGATTTTGATTACAGCATCAACGACTGCCTCATGCCTTATCACCCGGAACCATCCTACACTTGGGACGATTTCCGTGGCAACAAGCCAATCGGCTTCAGCTGGGAAACTGCCGGCGTTGGCGGAACATTGGTTTACATTTGCGACTACATCTTCGAATACGGCGAACTGGACGATGCCGTCAGCGCAAACTACGCAAGACCTGAAATGGCCGTGATTTTCCCAAATCCTACCGATGGCGAACTGAACATCAGCCTCGATGGCCTCAAACGTGTTGAAATCCTCGACGTCAACAGCAAACTGGTCATGCAAAGCGAAGCCAACGGCAAAATGCTGAAAATGAACGTCTCAGGACTGGCTTCCGGTCTCTATTTCATCAAGTCATACAACGGACAGACCTGCACTATGAATAAAATTCAGGTGAAATAATTAGTTTTGGCATAAAAATCGATAGAAACAGTTCAAAATGGTTCAAATGCTTTATTCAAAACTTGAACCATTTTGAACTTTTTAATTTTCCGAATATGAAACGTGTATTTTTCTTGATTTCATCGCTGCTCATGATTTGCAGCACAAGCCTCAAAGCTCAGATTTTCAAACTGGACGAAGGTCAAAAGATTGCTTTCGTTCCGAAGGAACAGTATGTGTCGGCAGCCCAGCAAATGGACGATTACCTGCCACTTCTGCAAGGCAAGAAAGTTGGCATTGTAGGCAATCAGACCAGCATCATCGGCACGACGCATCTCGTTGACGCACTGTTGGATGAGGGCATCAATATCAAGAAAATCTACACGCCCGAACATGGTTTCCGTGGTGCTGCCGATGCCGGAGCCAAAGTCAACAGCGGAAAAGACGAAAAAACGGGACTTCCGATAGTCTCACTTTACGGCAAGACCAAGAAACCCACGCCCGAAATGTTGCAAGGCATCGATGTGATTTTATTTGACTTACAGGATGTCGGGGTGCGTTTCTACACCTACATTTCCACCTTGACCTACGTCATGGAAGCCGCCGCCGAAAACGACATTCCTGTCATCGTCCTCGACCGCCCGAATCCGAATGGCTTTTATGTTGATGGTCCCGTCTTGAAAGCAGAAAACAAATCATTTGTCGGAATGCACGCAGTGCCAGTGGTTTACGGCATGACAATAGGCGAATACGGCAAAATGGTAAACGGCGAAAGATGGCTGAAAAACGGCGTGCAATGCGATTTGACGGTGATACCTATTAATAATTACAACCGCAACGCCATTTACGAACTGCCCGTGAAGCCATCACCCAACCTGCCCAATTGGG
>CALGBV010000331.1 GCA_937884015.1 uncultured Bacteroidales bacterium | reverse complement strand
CACTACTAATAAACATACTATTTATTCTAAACCTCTGGATTCTGGATCGAGATGGCTCTATGCAACTACTTCGGGTTCGGGCAGTAGCGGAAGTGCTAGTAATTTATCTCTTTCTAATAATTATGCAGAGGTGTGGCAAGTGGGCGGAAGTAATAGCCTTAGGGTAAACACTAAGAATGCCTATTATGCGTATGTAGTCTATAGTGGAGAAAATGTAACCTTTTCAAATCCTACTACTGGCAGTGCACCTTCCGAGGCTTTTGCAGCATATAGTGTAAGTACAAGCCCCAAAAGCACTTTAGGCCTGAAAGACATCCAGTATGAACCGTATATTACTGCTACTGGAAATTATGCAATTTCTGCAACAGGTTTTACTCAAGTCGTAGGTACGATTTATTCTTTCAACGGAGAATCCCATACTTTATATGATGTGGCAGATGGCTCTACAAGCACTTCCGGCGTAACGGTTTCGTATTCGCTCGGCACAAATGCCTATGCTTCTGTTAATTCATCAACAGGTGCCATCACGGTGAACTCATTGCCAACATCAGGTCAGGTGGCCATTCCTCTTACCATTACGGCCAGCAAGAGCGGCTATACGGATTTCTCCTTGACCTACAACATTTATCTTCTCGCCCCGGGCGAAACCGTGTTCACCGACCCATGTGGCTATGCCATCACACAGGGCAATGCGCATTTTCTGGGCGGAAGCAGCATAACCGACCAAACGACTTTTAACCCTAAAAACAGCATTTGGACCTTGTCGGATGACAATAAACTGCGTAATAATGCCGACTATTACCTGATAGGCAATGTAAATGCTTCAACCTTAGGCATGTCACAGGTTGCAGGTACGGCAACGGCTTGGTCGAAAACGGATGATTCGGGTCATAATGGCAATACTACAGGTTATCAGTTTTATGTAACCCAATCAGGTGGAACCAAGTATTATGTGAACTATAGCAGCGGTTGGAAGTTTAACGCAACGGAAGGTTCTGTAGGATTCAATATTACCAAATACAAGTATCTGCCAATAGACCAGAATCCTGAGATTTCAGGCGACAACATGATAACTGTGCTTGGCGAAAACAGTTCTTTCAGAAGGACAAAGAATGCAATACATCAGGATGCATACCTCGATTATGTGTTCTGCAATGGCGCTTCGCACATTTTCAACCTGAATGATGTTGCCATTGCTTCAGAGCCGGTTGCCGAATACACTTACACATGGTCGCTGAGTGACAATGCTGCCGGCTATGCCAGCATCGATGCTGCCACAGGTGTCATCACCTACGAAAACTATGTGAGCAGCAACACCAACGTCACCGTCACTTTGACGGCTACGGCTGCAAGTCCTTATGGAAGTTACACGAAGACGGCCACTCAGACCGTTACCTTGGTGAAGCCATCCGAACCGTCGCAAATTACGGTTGAATCAACCGACATAGAAGTTATGACAGGCGGCACTACGGAGTTGCATTATACGCTTTCACCAATAATAGTTTACAACAATGTGTATGCCACGCCAGCCGATGGCAAGATCACTGTTGACGAATCGGTTTGGTCGGGCAATACGGGTTATTTCGTAGTTCATGGCGAAACGGAAGGTACGACAAGCGTTACACTTACCGCAAAAAAAATCAACGGCACGGATGGTCCAAGCATTGTTGTCAATGTCCTCGTGAAGGATCAATGCGCCGCGCCGGAAATCAGCTTTGCTGACGACGGCACCAATGCCATGACAACCCTTTCCTGCGAAACGGAAGGCGCAACCATTTACTACACCACCGATGGCAGCATGCCTTCGCCAAGCCACGGAACAGTTTATTCGGAACCTTTTGAAATAGTAAACAACACCACCGTCAGGGCTATGGCTGTCTGCGATGGCTATTTTGACTCAAATGTCAACGCTTCGACCTTCAGCCATTCGAGCGGCGTCTTTGGTGACATCGTAGTCCTTTACGACACCGAAAACCACGGCTGGACGGTATATCAGCCACAAATCAATGGCGAGACGAACA
>CALGBV010000330.1 GCA_937884015.1 uncultured Bacteroidales bacterium | reverse complement strand
GTTCACTTCGTGCAAGAAGGATCATTATGACGAGCCTCCGATTCAGGATTTGCCTCTCGGACAAGTCTACACCATCGACCAGATTCTTGCTTTGGAATCAGGTTTTGTCTTTAATGAAGACGCATCGGTCTATGGTATCATTACCGCCGATGAGGTCTCTGGCAACCTCTACAAGGCCGCTTTCATGCAAGACCCTGAGACAGGCAAGGCTATCGAGCTTTACCTGAATGCCACATCCGGTGTCCGCATTGGCGACCGCGTCCGCATTTACCTGAAAGGCGTAACCTATGCTTTGTACAACGGTCTCCCGCAACTGAGCAATTTCGAACCTGATGGCCACATTATCATCGAGGCCAACAACCAGCCGATTGAACCTTTGGAAACTTCAATTTCCGAGATTTGCAGCGGAAGCATAGCCCCAGGTTCGCTCGTGAAACTTAAACATGTGAAATTCACCGAAAAAAACACTTTCGCTGATCCTACCACTTATGGCAACCGCACCTTGGTGGATTCTGCCGACTACACAAAGCAGGTCACCGTGCGCACCAGCAATTATGCCAATTTCGCCAACGACAGTCTGCCACAGGGCAATGGAGAAATGATAGCCATTGCCTCCATTTATAATTCCACATGGCAGCTGCTTATCCGTTCGGCAAGGGAACTGAAGTTTGACGGCTATACGCCAAGTGCCGACGGACTTCCTTATTATCAGGACTTTGCATCATCGTTTGGCACTTATAGCACATACAGTGTTTCGGGTAATCAGGAATGGGTGATCGATTACAGCACAGCCAAGATGACGGGTTATGAAAACAGCACCAACTACGCTAACGAAGATTGGCTGATTTCGTCGCGTTTCTCATTGGAAAATGTTTCAAGCGCAAGCCTGACGATGTCGTATATCGCCCGTTATTTCAATAATTTGAACAGCGACATTACCATTCAGGTCTCTTCAGATTACACTTCAGGTGACCCGACTTTGGCTACATGGACTGCTGTTCCTGCTTCATGGACTTCGGGCAGCGACTGGGCTACCTTCGCTTCTACCACTGTTGACCTCTCGCAGTTTGTCGGTCAGAAGGTGACTGTCGCCGTGA
>CALGBV010000329.1 GCA_937884015.1 uncultured Bacteroidales bacterium | reverse complement strand
TTGGAAAGATGGCGAAATCCTTTATCAACCAGAAGATTGCAGTGACATTATCGGCATTGCATTCGTTCCAGAATGTGATGGCGAAACCCGCACCTTGCCTTGGACCGATGATTTCGAGGAAGCCACCACCGATTGGGACTGCTGGAGCATCTCCGATTTCGATGGCAACGAAGAAATCACTTGGCAACGCAACACCGAACAAGCCCAATCAGGGGATTTCAGTGCCCGTCACCTTGCCTGCGACAACATCCAGGAAGGCTGGCTCATCACACCACCCATTTATCTGCAACCCAACCGCGATTCAACATGGATGAGTTTCAACTCCATGGAAACCAATGCTGAAAGCTATACTTATAGTGGCGTTTGGGTTTCCACAACGGGAACCGAAACCAATAATTTTGCAGAAATCTGGTCGCAGGGAAACCCTTCGGAGAATTGGGACACCATCAACATCAACTTATCTGATTACCAAGGCGAAGTCGTTTATTTGGCATTCAAATATTCAGGTCATCACGGCCACGACTGGTATATTGACGATGTAACCCTCAATGAAACCTACACCATCCGCGATACGATTTCCGAATTCCCATACGCTGAGAATTTCGAAAACGGTTTAGGCGATTGGTACATCATTGATGAAGACCACAGCGGCAAACAACACAACTGGAAACTCATGGAATCCGGTCTTGACAGCGAATATTGCCTTGGCCACGACCACGACACCATCGAGACCTATCAAAAGAGCTGGGCCATCAGCCGTCCGCTGCATTTCGATGTCGACATGTTCTACACATTAAAATATTGGAACAAAATCAGCGGACTTTCGAGCCGCGACCATAGCGGAATATATGTCGCCGACAACACAGGCCACATCCCTACCCCAGCCGAATTCATCCCGTTATTTGAAAACGACGGCAATACATCAGATTGGGCTGAAAACGAAATCAACCTGAACGAATATGCCGGTCACGACATCTATCTGGCCTTTGGCTACGAAGGCTACGGCCACGACTGGCTGATTGACAGCATCACTTTGGAATCGCGCATTGCAGAATACACCATCGAAGTCGTTTCCGACCATCCGGCATGGGGTCATGTCGTTGGCGGCGGCACCTATCAAGTCCACGACACCATCCAGATTGAAGCCATTCCTTACGAAGGTTTTGCCTTCAACAAGTGGGACGATGATTGCATCGACAATCCGCGCACCATCATCGTTACCGAAGACCATACCTACACGGCACACTTCGGTATACAACAATGCCTCATCAAGACGGATGTCACTCCAGAAGGAGCCGGCACCGTTGATGGCGGCGGCACCTACGACTACGGCCCCGTTATTCACCTGATGGCAAGAGCCAACCCTGGTCACCAGTTTGAGCAATGGAGCGACGGCGCCATCGAAAACCCACGCACCGTCAATGTCATAAGCGATGCCGAATACATTGCCGAATTCAGCACATTCCAATATGAAATAACCACCGCTGCAAGTCCCGAAGAAGGCGGAACCGTCACAGGAGCCGGAACTTATTATTATGGCGAGAGAATTGAAGTCAAGGCAGTGCCAAACGAAAACTACATATTCCTCTGCTGGAGCGACGGCATTGCTTCCAATCCAAGAGCCGTAACGGTCACGCAAAACGCCACATTCACGGCCCTCTTCCACAAAAACGGCACGCCGGAATATGAAATCACAGTCATTTCCGACGACCCGCATTTAGGTTCGGTAACCGGCGGCGGCACTTATCCAGAAGGTTCCCCTATTCAGATTTCGGCCATCGCCAACAGCAACGCACGCTTCACCCATTGGAACGACGGCAACACCGAAAACCCACGTGAAATTGAAGTCACCGGCAACATGACATTCATCGCTTATTTTGAAGCCATTCCGACCTACACCATCACCGTTGTATCAGAAAACCCACTTATGGGAAGCGTTAGCGGTGGCGGCACTTTCCCTGAAGGCAGCATAATTGAAATCAGTGCAAATCCTAACGGAAACTTCTTCTTCAGCGGCTGGCAAGATGGCGACATGAACAATCCGAGAAGCATCACCGTCACCGAAGACGCAACCTATACGGCTTCGTTTGACATAGAACCCATGCCAACTTACGAGGTAACAATTTATTACGATGAAAATCAGGGCTTTGTATTGGGAGCAGGAACTTATGCTGCTGGCACAACAGCCACCATTGCTGCCATTGCAGCCGATGGCTACCAATTCGTGAAATGGGGTGATGGCAGCACCGAAAATCCACGCGAAATCCTTGTTGACCACGACATTATCCTTGCCGCATTCTTCAACGGCACTGGCGTTGAGGAAAACCAAGCCTATATGCTTTCCATATTTCCAAACCCGACCAACGGAAAGATTCACATTCTCGGCCTCGAAGATTCGACCGAAATTGAAATCTACAATGCCTACGGCATGATGCTGATGAAAACGCAAACCGCAGGCGACACCGAAATTGATGTCAGCGGCCTTGCTTCAGGGTTCTACATCGTTAGAATTGGCAAGCACTTCGGGAAGTTCATCAAGCAATAAAAAAAGCGGCATTGCCGCTTTTTTCATTTGTTATTCCAAAACTCCTTGAAGTCTTCGTAATTCCTCGCCAGCAAATCCGGCGCATTCAAGCCATACGGACATTTTTCGCGACAGGCGTTACAATGCTTGCAGTTTTCGATTTTCTTCATTTTTTCCGCCCATTCCTCGGTGAGATAGACGCTTAGCGGTGCACGGCGCAAGAATAGGCTCATGCGGGCGCAGTCGCAAATCTCGATGCCAGCGGGGCAAGGCATACAATAGCCGCAACCTCTGCAAAAATCGCCGGAAAGGGTTCTTCTATCCTCCTCCACCTTGCGCCAACGGGCAGGATTCATCTCAGGCGGATTGTTCTGATAGGATATGAACTCATCGAGTTCACTTTCGCGCTGAATACCCCAAATCGGCAAAGCATGGTCGAATTGATCGAGGAAAGCGTAGGCCAAAGCCGAATCGTTAATCAAGCCGCCGGCCAATGCCTTCATGCAAATGAAGCCCATGTTGTGTTTGCGGCAGGCGTCAACAATCTTCTGGTCTTCCTCAGACGAAAGATACGAGAACGGATATTGCAAAGTGTCGTAATAATCCTTTTCGATGGCTTCCATGGCCACATTCTGCCGGTGATTGCTGATGCCAATGAAACGGATTTTTCCTTGGCGTTGCGCCACCTTGATGGCATCATACAATCCAGCCTTGTCGCCTGGTTTCGGGCAATAATCGGGATTGTGAAACTGATACAGGTCGAGGTAATCTGTGCGAAGATTCCTCAAAGTCGTGTGCAAGTCGTTCCAGAAATCCTCAATAGTGGTAGCACCCGTTTTCGAAGCCAGAAACACCTTGCTTCTCATGTCTTGAAACGCAGCACCGATTTTCACTTCACTATCAGTATAGAATCGTGCCGTATCATAAAAATTGATACCGTTTGCGTATGCTTTTTGCAGCAAATACACGGCTTCCTTTTCGCTGATGCGCTGAATCGGCAAAGCGCCAAAGCCGTTTTTATTGACCTTCAATCCAGTTTTTCCTAAAGTAATCGTACGCATAACTCATCCAGTTTAATTAGACAGAATTTTTCACACCACAAAATTAGAAAATTATTTTAAATCACTATCTTTGCAACATTATTTTTTTGAGATGAAAATTCTAATAATCAACGGACCCAACCTCAATCTGCTCGGGAAACGCGAACCCGAAATCTACGGAAACGTCTCTTTCGACGACTATCTTGTGCAACTCAAGCAGCGTTTTCCGCAACACGAAATCGAGTATTTTCAATCGAATCACGAAGGTTTCATTATCGACAAGTTGCAAGAAGCCAATGCAAAATTCGATGGTGTCGTGATGAATCCAGGGGCCTACGCCCACACCTCCATCGCCATCGCCGACTGCATACGCGCCATCAACATTCCCGTCGTTGAAGTCCACATTTCCGACATCAGCAAGCGCGAACCTTACCGACGTCATTCCTTCACCGCCGAAGCCTGCGTCAAATGTTTTTCGGGATTCGGAATGGGAAGTTATGACAAAGGATTAGAGTTTTTCATGTAGAGACGCACGGCCGTGCGTCTTTACGTTCCACCAAAAGAAAATCAAGAGAAGTTTTCCTTTTTCAGGTCGCTGAATTTCTTTTTCCCGAACAACATGCCATCAAAGACAATGTTGCGCTGATACATGCAACTGACTTGATTCTGTTGCAGTTGACCGCGTTTTTCACGCAAGTCGCCAAGACGTTTGTAAAAATCGAAATGCGCCTGATAAACCGCCTTGAAATCACCGAAACAGCCTTCGCATAAGAACTTGAAAGCCGCAATCCAATCGAGGAAAATGCGATAAACGATGACACTGCGCGACTTGTTGTCAGGCAGATTTTTAACCAACAGCGAAAGATTGTTTCTGAAATTCAGATACGTTTTCCGTGGCGAATTTTTCGGCAAGGTGCCGCCGCCGATATGATAGACTTTCGACTGCGGGCTGCAGAAAATCCTATACCCCATATTTTTCATGCGCCAACAGAAATCGATTTCCTCCATGTGCGCAAAAAAAGAATCATCCAAGCCGCCATATTTCAGGAAAAGTCCGGCACGGACAAACATACAGGCTCCCGTTGCCCAAAACACTTCCATCGGCGCATCATACTGGCCTTCATCGGTTTCCAGATTCTGAAAGATGCGTCCACGGCAAAACGGATAGCCATATTTGTCGATAAAACCGCCACACGAACCGGCATATTCAAATTTGGTCTTGTCGTAATAGGAAAGAATTTTCGGCTGACAAGCGGCTATCGTTTCATCTGCATCCATCATTTCAAGGACAGGTTCAATCCAACGCGGCGTGACTTCAATGTCAGAATTGAGCAGCACGAAATACTCTGCCTCAATCTGACGCAGAGCCAGGTTGTAGCCCGTAGCAAAACCGCCATTGCTCTCATTTTCAATCAGTCGGATATGAGGATAATGCGATTGCATGAACGCAACGGAATCATCAGTCGAGGCGTTATCGGCCACAATGACTTCAGCCAGTTCCCGGTTCGTGTTTTCCAACACATTCGGCAGAAACTGCTCCAGGAATTTTCTTCCGTTATAATTCAATATGACAACCGCACACTTTAACATCGTGGACTTTTTTGACTATTTGACGTTTAGACATTTAGACTATTTGACTTGAATTCGAACCGCCCCTTCGACAGGCTCAGGGAGCTAATTACTCCTAACACTTTCCGTTCTTGAATGTTTCCAACGTCTATGCGACCAAAGCCAGTTATCAGGATTTTCATTGATGAATTTTTCCAGACTTCTAACATATTTCTCAACCACCGAACCGTAAGGAGCATCCTTGACATCTTCGCAAAGCAACTCAAAATCGACCTCATAATAGCCGCGTTTCACCCTTTTCATACCGGCAAAAACCACCGCATAATCAAGCAGTTTCGCCATTTTTTCAACGCCATTGAACCAACAAGTATCCTGATGCAGAAATTCGGTCCAATAGTCCGTTTTCAAGCCTTGAGGCGACTGGTCGGCCACAATGAGGATATTATTCAGCAAATCCTTGCGCTGCAAAAGGTATTTCAACGACACGCGCGCTTCCAGCATTTCCTCCCTATCGAGATTATAATTCGTCCGGATCTGATACATAAGTTTGTCAAAATCAGGATTGCTCACCTTCTTGTAAATGGCCGAGCACTTATGCGGCGACAGCACGTGCATCAGTTTGCCAAACCATTCCCAGTTGCCCGAATGTGGGAAAGCCACAAACAGACTCTTCTGCTTATCGTACAACTGCTGAATCACCTCCGGATTATTGAAACGGACATGTTTTTTAAGTTCTTCAGGCTTCATTATCAACAATTTGCAAATCTCTACAAACAAGTCACACAAATTATGATAAAAAGCCTTTTCTATCTTCTTCAGTTCCTTCAAATCCTTCTCAGGAAACGAATTAATCAGGTTTTGACGCACGACCTTGCGGCGATAACGGGCAACATGATAGACAAGGAAATAAAAAATGTCGGAACGCAAATACAACAAACTAAAAGGCGTAACGGCAATGCCATACGCCCATAGTTTTGCGATATAGAAACCGATTTTCTTCACGGCAACTTACTATATGACAAAATTTTATCTTGGATTATTATACAAGTCGCCGGCGCGTGTGCCACCTTCGTATTGCGTTTGGTCGACACCCTCGTCAAAGCTTTGAAGACGCGAATAGATTTCAAGCTGCCAACGCGGGTTGTTGATTTCGCCGATGACATCGGAATGAATCAAATGATAATCGTTGGTAACGAAATCCTTTGTCATGAAAACGAAACGCTTATTCCGTTGATTTGCAACCTCATAATAATGCCAGATTTCGTAAGGATAAGCACCCGGTTCGTTAGGGCTTTCCATGATACGGTCAGGAGCGCCATATTTCAGGAAGACATAACCACGGTCGCTGCGATAACCCGGGAATGAAGTCGTCGAAAACGAAGCATTCACACTACGGACGGCTGCAAGATAATCTCTCCAACCTTCAGCCGGATTCATCGGCGTGCGCGCACTCCAGAAATTATAAAGGAACTGCTGCATGGTCTTCATATTGCCTTCGGCAAGCATAGTAGGAATGTAATTCCTTTCGGCCTCCGAGCAAACAGGATCCAAATATTTGATAAACAAGCGCAAAGAATCAATGTTCGTAATCGATGACGCAAAAGTGTTCTCGACATAAACCGAATTCAAATCGGAAATGTCATAGCCTACGCCAGGATTGCTTCTTTGGAAACGGGCGCTGTTGGAAGCCACCAAAGTGTTGCTTCTGTCGCGCATTTCCACGACAAGGTAATAATTGCCGGTCGGCAGTTCCGAAATGTCGATGCTGGTCATCAGCACATTGGCTTCGGCAACATCATAACGTTTCGAATAACTGAAACCGCTCATTTTCGACGTCGATTCGCAGGATTCGATGAAATAGCTGACCAGATACTTGCCTTCAGTATAAAGACTGTTGCTGTTATACAATTCCGTATAGAAATTCAGCTTGGTGTCCTTTGCGCCATAGAAGCCGATGATGCGCGGCACAAAATCCAGCCCGCTTTTCGTGCAAGCGGAAGGTTTCGCTGCCTTTGCATAACTGTCGTAAAATAAAATATCCGAAACGGCAGGCATATTCTTTGGAAAATCAACAACAACGGTAGATTTTTCAGTAGCAGCCAAGCCTTTTGGATTATTCACATCTTTCACCGAAATCTCCATTTCATATTCGCCATTGGGAAGCGAAAAACGCTGTTGGTCGATGAAAGCGCCATCCAAAGCAGCCGTATCGCTAACCACAGGACTATTGAGCGCAATTTTCGAGTAGGCAGCCACTGCACCTTCATGTTTAATGATGGTGCTGATTTCGACCGTTGCGCGGAATTTACCCGGTTCAAACTGCTGGTAAACAGCAGTCTTGCAGTCAAAAGCCATGGCATTTTCGACAAAAGGCGTTTCGCCAGGTGCCGAATAGGTTGCAGTGCTGAGGTAAGGCCTCAAAATCTTGTGTTGTGCCATTGTGCAGAACGGCAATGCCAAACCTAACAGTAAGAAAAAAACCTTCTTCATTATAAAATCATTATTTCGTTATCAACTTCATTTATCAGGCACAAAAGTAGCATATACTTTGATACCATCATCTTATTATATTAAATACTTTCTCTACAATTCTCAACAAAATCGCTATAAACCATTTATATTCAATTGTTTAAAACAAGCTTTTCAAATACGCCATCAGGAAGGTCTGAAGGCTCAGATTGGTCTTAAAGACACCGGAAATCTTCTTCGTCCTTCGGTTTGTTCCACTATACGAGATGCCTTCAAGTGCCGCAATCTCCGCATCGTTCATGCCCAAAAGCACCAAAGCGCAATGCCTGACATCGCCCGTTGTCAGTTCGGGATAGGCGTTCAGCAAACGCAAGGAGAAATCGCCGAAACTTGAATTTGCAGCATGAACCAAATCGATGAGATCCATCTCGCTCAACTTGATGTGCGGATATTGTGCCACGCTCTTAATCATGATGTCCTTCCCCTTCACCGATTTCTTAATCTTCACACAAACCGGACTTTCATTGAAATGTTGCCATGCTTCATCAAAAGTGGCAAAAGCAGGTTTTTCTATTTTCACCTGATTGTCAACCGCTTGCACACTCTCATTTTCCTTTTCCGCTTCCGTTGCCTTCTGGCGGTTTTCTTCAATCGTAGTAATCTGTTTCTCAATGTGCTTAATGCGACGGCGGTTTCTCACAATCACATAAACCAAAATCCCGAATATGGCCAAAACCGAAACCAAAGGAATCAGATATTTCAGGAAATCAGCGTTTTGCTTCGTGTCACCAGTGGCTTCAACCTCTTTTTCGTGGCTGGAACACAGAAACTCGATTTCCATTTTTGCCGATGCAAGATTCGATTCCATCAAGGCATTGCCGACATAATAGCGCGTGTAATAGACTTCCTTCTCCAATTCGCCGCTACGACGGTAAATGTCGGCCAAACGCGAAGCCGCATCGGTGCGTGCAAAACGGTCTTCCAAATCGAAAGAACGCTCCAAATAAGCCGCTGCCGAATCGAATTGCTGCATTTCATAGAGCTTGCAACCAATGGAATGACAGAAAACCACGGAATCAATCGGGACAAGTTCCTGAGCCTCAGAGAATTTTGCGAGAGCCAAGTCGTATGATTTCTCTGCCTGGCAAATGGCCGCCTCGTTGCGCAACATGGAAGCAAGCGCAACCGTATCGTTCAAATCGGAGAACAGACCGGCAGCCTGAACAAAAGCCTTACGCGCCAAATCGTTGATGCCATAATAATAGAGCACCTCGCCTAAACGCGTGTGTGTCAATGCCATGAAACG
>CALGBV010000328.1 GCA_937884015.1 uncultured Bacteroidales bacterium | reverse complement strand
ATCCAAACTTGAAAGTGGATTGTAATTGAAATCGCCAGACAACGTCAATCGACCTGACCTGTATGAAATCCCCGCTCCAAACGTAGCCGGAAGATTAATGTACCTATCAGCGTCATCGTCATCATAATAAACTGTATCTATCAAACCTATTTGATAGAAAGTATTTGTTTCCAATTCGGTCCTGTCACAACGCACTATGCCTGGAGTACTGAAAATGCCGCCAATAGTCAAATCCTTATCCTTCGACAATTCAAAATTGTGTTGGAAGCCAAAATCCAGTTTTCCGCCAACATAATAATCAGTATTTTCAACATATACTGAAAATGGTGAACTTAAAGATCATATGTATATAGTAAATGATAGTTATATTTATAAAACAAATGATAAAGACATCTATCTTGATCATGATGATGGTACAAGTTATATTAAAGTTCATGAGCATATAACTGAAAATGGAGATTTAGATTATATTCCAATGGATATTTATACAGGTAAACTACTTGAAGAAAAGAAAGAAGATTACTTAAATGTTAACTGGCTAAAATATACTAAAACTGAAGTAGTAAAAATAAATGATAAATATGGTCTTAAGCAAAACGGAAGTACTTTAGTACCGGTAAATTATGATAATATTTATATATATGATTTAAATATGAAAAACACTCCGAAATTTTTGAAAAGTTTCGGATAGAATATTGAATATGGTAACGGAAGAAATCAGAAAAAAGATAGGACGCTGCAAACGGGGAACGATATTCTTTGTGTCGAGTTTCCCGGGCTATGATGAGGAGTATGTGAGAAAAGTTCTGGCACAATTGGTCGAAGACGGGACTTTGGTGCGTCTTTCAAATGGCGTTTTCCTGAAACCGGTGAAAACACGCTTCGGCATCGTGTATCCCGATCCCGATGTGGTGGTGAAAGCCATTGCCAACAGAGACCACGCCAAGGTGTTGCCCAATGGTTATGTGGCTTTGAATCAGTTGGGACTGTCAACGCAAGTGCCTGTGGTGTATATGTATTTGACCAACGGCGCAACCCGTATGATGCAATTGGGACAGAAACAAGTCATGCTGAAACATGCTAGCCCACGAAATTTTGCCTTTAAAGACCCTTTTATGGGTACGCTATATCAAGCCTTGAAGTGTCATGGAGAAAACGGTTTCACGGAAGATGAACTGAAGCAAATAGCCCATTTGGTAAAGACCTTTGCCAAGGAACAGACCTTCGCACACGACTTAGACTTGATGTCGGCATGGATGAGTAAACTGATAAAGGAGGTGCTGTTATGAGCCTGTGGATTAACAATAACCTTGCCGACCGATTGGCCATGATTCAGCGGACGACTCTTGAAAAGCAGTTGCCCGATGAAAACGCAGTGGAAAAGGATTGGTGGGTGACGCTTGCACTCAAAGCCCTGTTTTCGCTTGATTGTCATGATTATCTGCTCTTTAAAGGTGGCACTTCGTTAAGCAAAGGCTGGAAACTCATCAATCGTTTTTCGGAAGACATTGACTTGTGCATCGACCGCGAATTTTTCGGAAAAGTGAAAGGCCTGCCAGCTGCTGAATGTAGAAACAATAATCAGATCAAGCTGCTAAGGGAAGCTTCCCGCGACTATGTAATAGGCGAGATGGCCACCAAACTGGAGCAAAAGTTTTCGGAATGGGAGCTTGATGGCTGCAAGGTGATTCCTGTCACGACAAAACCCGATGGTTCGCTGATTGACCATGACAGTGATCCGACTACTTTGTTGCTGGAATATCAACCTGTCGTGGGGAGAAGGAATGTCTATTTGCCTCCCGTGGTGAAAATTGAAATAAGCTGTTTGGGAATGCGCGAGCCGTTTGAAGTGAAACCTTTGCAATCACTTATCGGAGAATGTTTCCCGAACGAAGATGATGAAAACATTGCGCTTGCGGCAACTGTACTTCCTTCAAGGACATTTTTGGAAAAGGTCTTCCTTCTGAACGAAGAGTTTCAGCGCAAATTGCCTAGGTATCAGCGGATGAGTAGACACCTTTATGATATTGAACGGTTGATGGACACTGATTTCGGCAAGCAGGCATTGACAGATAAGGATTTGTATGAAACCATTATCGCGCACCGTTCTAAATTCTATCATGTTGGCGGCGTGGACTATTCGCTTGATGCAACGGATAAGATAGATTTTATTCCTACGGGTGCTTTGCTTGATTCCTATCGAACTGATTATATGCAAATGCAGCATAGTTTCATTTACGGCCAATCTTTGGATTTCGGCACGTTGATTGAGCGTTTGGAAGAACTAAGAAGTCGTTTTAAGAATGTGTGAAAATGTCGCAAATCACCAAAATGAAAATCATCATATTCCAATCGTCACCCCAAACATGAAATTGATGCCGGCTTGCGGGAAGTAGCCGTCAATGAGATATTCGCCGTATTCCTGGCCCATAAAGGCACGGTAAACCCAGGCGCTGCTGCAATAGCGATGGTTGAAAATGTTGTTCACGGAAAGACTGAAATTCAGCGTTTTGAACACTTTCTGCTGCCATTCGTAATTGATGTGCAGGTTGCTGATGAAATACGGGTCGAGGCTGCGCTCCAAATTGGAAGTGTTGTCGATGTATTGTCGGCTGACATATTGTCCTTGCAGGTTGAAACTCAAGTCGTTGATAGGCTTGTAGAAAAGATTGAAGCCGCCAATGAAGTTAGGGGAGAAGGAAATGTCCGTTGTGCCGAGGAAAGTGGTGTGATAGCCGCCGTTTTCCCAGTCTTCAAGATAATCGGTGAAACCGAGGATTTTGTTGCGGCTCAAAGCCAAGTTTCCGTTGATGGCGAACTGTTTGCAAATCTGGTAGTTGGCTGATGCTTCAAGCCCTAATCTGTAGCTTTTGTCGACATTCGTCATCACGGCTTCGCCTACGCTGTTGATTTCGCCCGTCAGCACCAGTTGGTCTTTGTAATCCATATAATAAAGGTTGGTGCTGAAACTGAATTTCTGTCCTTTGCGGTTGTAACCGAGTTCATAATCAATGAGTTGCTCGGCTTTTACCTTGTCGAGTCGGTCTTCGTCGGTGTCTTCAAACACGTTGCGGCTTGGCTCGCGGTGTGAGCAAGCCACGGAGAAATAGAAATCGTTTTTCTCGTCGAGGCTGTAGAAAACGCCGCCTTTCGGATTGATGAAATTGTAGTTGTGGCTTTGCGTGATGTCGCGCAAATCTTCATGCTCGCCATCAATATTGTAGATGACATGGCGGTATTGCAAATCGGCAAACAGACTGAAATGTGCGCTGATTTCGGCGTTGGTTTTGGCGAAAAGGTTCAAATCGGTCTTGTGGCCTTGGTTGCGGTACCATTCGTAATCGGTCGGAATGGGAATCTGTGCCCAAACGAGTTCCCCGAAATGCGCTCCTTCAAAATGGTTCCAGCCGCCGCCAAACGTAGTGTTGAAACGCTTGGTCTGATGGTTGAGACTAAGGTTAGTGCCATAAAAATAATTGTCTAACCATTTCTGCTGCACGAAGTTGCAATTTCCAATAAGTTCGTCATCAACCCAAACGGGATTGAGTTTATACCCCGAAACATCCATGCCGTTCATGTAGTTTTCGTAATAGCCTTTGCCTGTCGTCAGGAAAAGCGCGGAGGTAAGGGTGAGCTTTTCGGTGAAATTGTGAGCGTAATGCAACTGGTAGTAGCTCTGCGTGTAGTTGTCGGTTTCGTTGTCGTAAAATCCAAGGAAATTACCGTCTTTGTCGTACATTTCGCCGGCGGGATTGTAAGTCGGATTGCTTTCAACCATGCTTTTCGGGATGCCGTTCCAAGCCTGATAGGTGTTTTCGGTTCCGCTCATCATAATGAATTTCAGCATGTTGTTTTGATTGGACCAGGAACCCGAAAGGTAATATGATTTCAGTTTGGCCCAGCTGCGGTCGATGTAGCCATCGGAACGGATTTGGCTCAAGCGGCCAGAGAGGTTGAAACCGTTTTCGCTGCGGCCAGTGCCGAAATTGAGCGTGTTTTTCAGCGATTTGAAACTGCCGCCTGCACTGCTGAGCGTGGCGTAAGGCGTGGCGCTGATTTCATCGGTCTTGATGTTGATTGAAGCGCCAAAAGCGACGGCTCCATTGGTCGAAGTGCCGACGCCACGTTGCACCTGGATGTTGTCGACCGATGAAGCCAAATCGGGCAAATCGACGAAATAAACCTGATAGTCTTCTGCACCATTGACGGGTACGCCGTTGAGTGTCACATTGATACGGGTCAAGTCGTTGCCGCGGATGTGAAGTCCCGTGTAACCGATTCCTGTTCCGGCATCGGAAGTGACGACGAGCGAAGGCGTGTTTTGCAGCAGATAAGGCAAGTCGGCGCCTTTGTTGTTCTTGCGGATTTCCGCTGCATCGATGTCGGAGTGGGTGAGAGGCGTTTTTTCGCCCACGCGGCTTGCGCTGACCGTAACTTCGTCCAAAAGTTGCTTGAGGTAAGGCAAAGTGTCGCCTTCCGGCAACTCGTTTTGTGCTTTCGCCATGCTGGCGGAAAGCATCAGAATGAAGAGGAATAAAAACTGTCGTTTAGACATGACTCATTGATTTAAGTTGTTGAACAATAAATCAATAGAGGAAATTTTGAGAAACTCGTTTCCCTGTCTCGGCATTATCCGTATCAGGTTCGGAGGGTTTGATCTCAGCCTGTCTTTCATCTTGCCAAAGCAAGAAAGGCACCCCTATTGTGTAATCGGGTGCAAAAGTAGGAAAATTTCTGATTGATGGGTGCTGAAAATTTATTTTTTAAACGTCAGCAGCGGCAGATGCAAGTCATAAAAATCATCTTTCGTGACACGGTCCTTGAAAAACAGGTCGCCGAAATGCTTTTGGCGTGGCGTGAAGGCGACTAAGGAAATGCCGTTCTCGTCGCAATAAGTCTTCAAGGCGACTTTCGGATTGGTGGAATAGATGAGTTTGTATTTTATGTTTTCGCTGAAATCCAGATATTTAAGCGTGGCTTCCAGTTCAAACAGCAGTCTTGAAGCCTTGGTGAGCGAACCATCGATGATGCAGTGAACGACATGCATGTGCGGATTGAAAGGCTTCAGCAATTCATAGAGTTTGCTGATGGTGTTGAAGTCGCTTTTATTGAAATTGGTGACGAAAAGTATCTCGCTGCTTTCGCGGTATTGGTAGTCTTCGTGAATGGATAACAGCGGGATAGGCGAGGAGCTCATGATCTTTTTGGAGAGGCTGCCTTCCAAAAAACGCTTGTTGCCACGGCCGCGTGTGCTCATCAGGACGAGGTCGGCCTGCTCATCATTGATGAGTTTCAGCAGGCAGGTCTCAGGGTCGCCCTGAACCAAAACGGATTTCACATCAATGTTGCCGAATTCGCCCAAAAGATTCACCGTCGAACTCATTTTCGCTTCGGCTTCCGCAAAGTCGTCTTCACCTTCGTAAGCGTGGAAAAGGAGCAAGGTACCTTCTTTATCTTTCAGTAAATCAATGGCATACTCCGTTAGCGTTTTGTTGGCTTCGCTGAAATCGGTGGCAAGGATGATTTTCATTGTTCGTATTTTTCAATTTGCTTTGCAAAAGTAATGTTTTTCTTAGATGTGGTCTCACAAAACGCTCAAAACATTTTCAAAAACCTTGATTTGGTTATAAAAAGGACAAATTGTTTGTTACCAAATCAAAACTTCCAAATTGCTTCAACTTTCAAATCGGTCTTGTGGTTGCTTTTGATGAGTGTCGGACCGCTGCTGATTTCGTCCTTGTCGGAATAGATGGTGCGGCCGATGCGTGCGTAAATGCTGAGCGAATTGAATAACTTAACGTGACCTAACAGATAGATTCTCATGCCTTTGTCATAGAGTGATGGCACCGAAAACGAATACAAGACATCGCTTTCGTAGGCATAAATGCGGCTGTTATAATCATCTGTGTCGAAAATGGCATAACGGAACGAGAACGAATAGGGCTTGCCGACGGGCTTGTAGGCCACATCCTGGCAGATGAAAAACCCATTGCTGTTGGTCTGGTCGTCGTTGTAATAGTGCTCATAATCAGCGCGATTGCCCAATGACCAATTTTCTCCAATCTTGTAATTGATGTTGAAACGCACCGAGTTTTTTGTGTAGAAAATCGGGTAATGCGAAAATACAAAGGCATCGGTGGAGTTTTTCATCTTACGTGCCATGGCGCCATTGTCATCGAAGTCCATGAACTTCACGCCAGCTTC
>CALGBV010000327.1 GCA_937884015.1 uncultured Bacteroidales bacterium | reverse complement strand
TTTTCTTGTCGTCAGTTTGTTGTGCCATGTATTTGAATTGTTTGGTGTTTAAATGTTTGTTAAAGGGAAAACTAATGAATAGCTTTTTTCATAGCCACTTCCATGATTTGCGTGGCTTTGCCCCAGTCGTAGACGCGGTTCGTGAAGTCGAAACCGGCTTGGGCGATTTGTTTTGCGCGGTCGTTGTCGGTCAGCAGGGTGATGATGTGCTGTGCCAGTTCTTCGGCGTTGCTGCCAACGAGGATTTCCTTGCCGTTTTCACCGCCTAACGAGCCGTTGGCCAAAGGCGTAGTGATGCACGGCAAACCCATCGACATGGCTTCCAAGAGCTTGTTTTGCAAGCCTGTTCCGATGCGCATCGGGGCAATGAAAATGCGGCTTTGGGCGTAGGCATCGCGGATGTCGTCGAGCCAGCCGCTGATGATGATGTTGTCGCAAGCGGCTTTCTTGACTTTCGGGTCGGGCGTGGCACCGGCAACGTACATTTTTGCATTCGGAATCTGTTTCCAGACAATGGGCAAAATCTCATTGGCCAGATAATCGACGGCATTCACGTTAGGTGCATAGCTCATGTTGCCCGTAAACACGATGTCGTATTTCTTTACCTTTTCCTGCGGGGCGAAAAATTCATGATCGACGCCGTTGGGGATGATGAGGATTTCGTTTTTCTTCGGATGTGGAATCAGTTCGCGGTCAGGTTCGCTGATGATGGTCTTGACATCGAAATCGTCGAAAATGGCGGCTTCGTAGCGTTTCAGACGCTTGTATTCCATGCTGAATACAGGTCGCGTAATGGGCGAGGCAATATCAGCGCGGCGTTTCATTCCATATGAGAAGACATCTTGATAATCAATGGTTTTCGGAATGTCTTTGTTGCGGATATATTCGGCCACACGGAGCAGTTGTCCGAAAAGCATGTCGGGCTTGTATTTGTCAATCAGCGCATTGATTTTCTTCGCAGCCTTGCGGTTGTAGAAATAGCCGCATTGCATGGGCAGTCCTTTGAGAAAGGCTCTTGCCAGTCCGAGGACGATTTGCGGCTTGCTGATGCTGATGAAATTGATGGAACGGCAATAGGGCTGCAAGGCCTGGAATGCCCGCTGCTCGTCGGTTTTCGGGTCATCGTTGAGGGCGCAAAGCACGATTTCGTTGTGTTTGGCAAGCTGCTTTATCTGGTTGAAAGCGCGTAGCTTGTCGCCTTTTTCAAGCGGGAAGGGAATGCGTGGCAGTAATACGAAAATTTTCATCTCATCAGAATTTTGACGACAAAGGTAAGGAATTTCCGTTTTAAAAAATAACCTGTAACGGAAATAGATGTTTTTTCACTTCGCTAAACGCTAATTTTCGTAAATGAATCATAAATTATTGAAAACTATAATTAGTTTCAAAACTTACAAAACCATTTAATCTGTAGTTTGTTGAAAATCAGTGTAATCAGAATGATTTGTGGTTTAAAAAAATCATGTTCTGCCAAGGCGGTAAAGAGTAAATTCGGAGTAAATTAAAGAGTAAATTTGGAGTAAATTTCTTTTCATGCGCCAGCCAATCTGTGTCAATTCATGCGCAGTTTCCTGCGCTCCCTGAGCTTAGGTTGCTGAGTATGTCGAAGCATCGAAGGGCGTGTCAAAGGGCGTGTCCAAAAATTTCTGTAAATATGTAGAATGTTGAAAATCAGCGTAATCTGCGAAATCAGCGGTTCTAAAAAAACCTCTGCGTAAATCAGCGTTATCAGCGGGAGAAAACTACATGAACGTAATCTTGCTCGAAGGCTTGATTTGTTCGTAGAAAAGCAGCAGCCTTTCAATGATTTTGCGGTTGTCGTA
>CALGBV010000326.1 GCA_937884015.1 uncultured Bacteroidales bacterium | reverse complement strand
ACAAAGTCCTTCTGAAACCAGAGTTCCATCCTATTGAAAAATGTTTTTCGGGCATGGTTTTTATTGTTTTTGCTCTTGTGGGATGAAAGACCCGAAGGGATTTATGCCGTCAAGACAACCCAAAGGCCAAGCCTGGCTTGAGGCTTTGGGTTGTCTTGACGGCATGAACGCTCTGAAAGAGCTCATCCCACAAGAGTGTTTTTTATGTTTTTGTCAAAATAAACATTTTTGACAGCGGCAGTAAAGTTGCAACCTCTTTTTGTGCCATCAGATATATAGTTTCCCTTTTTTATTGTCAGACAGCACAATAATCTTATCTTTGCCGTGTTTTTACTGACGACATGAAAAGATTGACATTCATATTCTTATTGGTTTTGTCGGCAGCAGCATTGCCAGCCCAGACCAAAAAAGCCGCGAAAGCCTACGCCGCCGCAGAAGAAGCGTTTTTCAACAAAGACTACGACCTCGCCCAAAAAGAACTTGACAAAGCCTTGGATGCAGACCCAAATTATTGCTATTCATGGCTTTTGCAAGGTGATTTAGCCTTGACAAAAGGCGATTACCAGACCTCAGTATCGGCCTACGAACGCGCACTTTCCATCGACCCGACCATCAGAATCGGGAAAGAATTGGAGTTGGCAAGATTCCGGAAGGAAATGCAGGAAAATCCCGTTCCATTCAATCCGCAAAACATTGGAAGCCAAGCTAACACAAGCGATGACGAGTATATCAACATGGTGTTTTTCGATGGTTCGAAAATGCTATTGACACGCCGCATCCATTCCAAAAACACTTTCGATGAGGAAAGCCTTTTCCAAAGCGATTGGCAAGACGGACAATGGCAACTGCCACAGCTGTTCGAACTGCCCAATCTGCAAAGCAACTGCATCGGGGCAGCCTACTGTTCGCCCAATGGTCAAAACCTATATTTTTCATACAACGATGGCGCCCCGCACGGCAGCCGCGACATTCTTTCCGCCGAATTGGAAAACGGCACCTGGGCTTGGACAAAGAAAGTCCCGAACATCAATTCAAGCAGCTGGGAATCACAGCCTTGCCTCAGTCCCGATGGAAAAGAAATGTTTTTCACAAGAAGAGTGAAAAACTATTCGCAAATCATGTATTGCACGCGCGACAGCGCGAATGGCGCATGGTCGCAGCCCAGAAGAATGGATTCCATTATCAACAAGACTGATGGCAACCAAATGGCGCCATTCCTGCACCCCGATGGCAAGACCTTGTATTTTTCGTCCGACAAACTGCTTGGCATGGGCGGTTACGACATTTTCATGAGCCAGCGCAATGCCAGCGGACAATGGAGCGAGCCTGTCAATTTGGGCTATCCCATCAATACGGAACAGGACGAAATCAATTTTTACGTTGCGCCTGATGGCAAAACCGCCTTCATTTCGTCGCAACGCGATGGCGGCTTTGGCGGTTACGACATCTACACTTTTGAACTAAACGAATCATTGCGTCCCGAAGCCGTCACCTATTTTGATGGCGAAATCGTGGAACTGGATGTTTATCCCGAAGAAATCAATCCTGGCGACACATTGACAATCAAAAACATACAATTCGAGTTCAATAGTGCAGCTCTCACCAAAGATTCAAAAGCCGGCATTGAAAAAATCGCAGAATTGTTACAATCTCATCCCGAATTTAATGCCGAATTGGCCGGTCACACCGACAATGTGGGCAATGAGAGCTACAATCAGAAACTCTCAGCCGACCGTGCCAACGCCGTCAGAGACGCCCTTATTAATATAGGTGTAAAATCAGACAGGTTGACGGCAAAAGGTTACGGCAGCTCCCAGCCTCTTGTTCCGAACGACTCGGAAGAAAATCGGGCAAAAAACCGCAGGACTGAACTAATTATTTTGAAATAGTGCTATCTTTGCGCCCAAAATACACAATCACCATGAAAAAGACATTTTCTCTTTTAGTTTTATTATTTGCAGCAATATTTGCTCAAAGCGCACCTGTCAGTATTGAAAAAGCACACAGAGTTGCATCCAAGTTCTTGACCGCCAATGCAAAAAGCAATGTCAGCCGAAATGCGGAAGTCGTTTATACCTTTACCGCCACAGACGGAACTGCCTGCATTTACGTCTTCAACACCGACAAAGGTTTCGTCCTCGTTTCAGCCGACGACCATGCCTACCCTATTTTGGGCTATTCCGAAGAAGGCCAGTTCGACATCGACCAGATTCCCGAAGGTCTTAATTTTCAACTGAATAGTTTTGTTGAACAAATCGAATGGGCTATTAGCGAAGACTACATTACCGACGATGTCGTTGCACAATGGCATCAGGTCGAATGTGATGGCAACCTTTTGATGCCTGGTTTTAAAGATGCTCATGCTCATACCGCAATGGTATTTGCACGTAGTGCAGCAGATGATTTGCCACTTGATAGATGGTTACACGAAACAATCTTTCCTATGGAAGCTGGTTTCCAAGATGGTGACATTTATCATTTAACCAAACTTGGTATTCTCGAATACTTAACTTCTGGAATTACTGCAGCGTTCGATATGTATTTCCATGTTCCAGAAATTGTTAAAGCAAGTGAAGAAATGGGATTTCGTTCAGTTATTCTTGCGACATCAGATCAAGAGCCAATTTCTCTTTTAAGAGAAAGATACTTAACAATTAATAAACCAGATGCACTTTGGGCATATCATTTAGGAATTCATGCTGAATACACAACCAAGAAAGAAAGAATTCAAGATGTTGTTGCTTTAGCACACGAACTTAAAGCTCCAATTTATTTACATGCTTGTGAAACAGAAAATGAAGTTCAAATTCCTGATATGACAGAATTTCAGGAATCAAATTCCAGCGCCCGGCTTATCGGCGCCCCTCCAGGCTATGTCGGTTATGATCATGATGGTGAATTGACTGAAGCCCTGCGCAATCAGCCGATGCAAATCATTCTTCTCGATGAGATTGAAAAAGCTCATACCAGCGTGCAGGATCTGCTATTGCAGATTCTTGATGAAGGACATCTGACTGATACCAAAGGGCGTAAAATTTCCTTCAACAATGCCCTAGTCATCATGACTTCCAATATGGGCTTTGAAGACGGTCTGGAAGCCAGCACCAAAACTATCGGTTTCGGGTCTCGCTCACGGGGTTCCGTACCCAAAATAAATATCGACGAAGTCCTCGGACGGGCTAAAAAATGTGTCCGCCCGGAGCTTTGGGGGCGTATTGACGAGAAACTGGTCTTCAAGCCATTAAATCGGTCCCAAGTTGCCAAAATCGCTCAACTGCAACTCAATGAGACCAAAGATCGGCTCTTCCAGGAAAAG
>CALGBV010000325.1 GCA_937884015.1 uncultured Bacteroidales bacterium | reverse complement strand
GGCATCCTTGTCGGCCTGCATCACATACCACATCTCGGTCTTGCCCATGCCGATTTCACGTTTTGCGGCCAGCTCATCATCGGGATGCACCTGCACCGAAAGCCAGTCGTTGGCATCGATGACTTTTATCAGAATCGGGAACTGCTCGCCATATTTGTCAAAGACGGCCTCACCGACGAGGTCGCCCATGAAGGTCTCCACCAAGTCGTTGATTTCGTCGCCTTGGAAATCGCCATTGAGGATTTCGCTCTGCTCGTCCCACAGGCCCGAGAGCAGCCACACCTCGCCACAGTTCGGCAAAGGACCAAAATCCTGATGCAGAATGTCTTTTATCTTGCGTCCACCCCAGATCTTGTCCTTATAGATGGGCTTGAATTTGAAAGGATACAGCACGTTTGCCATAGTCAATGCTTTCTAAAACGCGGCAAAGATAGGAAAACCAGAGGATTTTTATGCTATTGCTTCAAGAATCTTTTCAATGATATACCGCACATCGTCGTCAGTGACGCAAGGACCGCTCGGCAGACACATGCCGCACTTGAAGAGTTCTTCCTCAATGCCATTAGTATAGACCGCTGCCTCGGCATAGACCGGCTGCTTGTGCATAGGCTTCCACAGCGGACGCGCTTCGATGCCGGCCTTGTCCAAGTAGACGCGCATGGCCTCCACATTGGCATTCGGTTCACAATCGGTATGGAGACTGCCGCCGCCATGCACCACGCCAGCGGCACCGCCCACGGCACCTTGCACGGCCACGCTGTAGGCGTTTTCCTGTCCCTTGATGTTCAGTGATGGACTTAAGGTTATGGTATTGAGCCAGAAGTTGGACCCTTCGATGCTGCCGTCATGGAAGTCGATGCCATCAACCTTGGCGAAGGCCTCACGATACATGGCAGCGATATGGCGATGATGCGCAACGTGTGCGTCGGCGACCGTCATCTGACCGATGCCGATACCCGCACAGATATTGCTCATGCGGTAGTTGTAACCTATGGCCTCATGCTGATAATAAGGATAAGCCTCACGCGCCTGGGTGGCATACCACATGATCTTCGAGGCGGCCTCGTCGTCGGGGCAGACCAAGGCACCCCCACCCGAGGTGGTGATCATCTTGTTGCCGTTGAAACTGAGGACGCCATAACGGCCGAAAGTGCCGAGTCGCTGTCCCTTGTATTCGCTGCCGAAGCCTTCGGCGGCATCCTCGATGACAGGGATGCCGTATTTTTCAGCAATTTCCATAATCTCCTCGATGCGGTAAGGCATGCCATAAAGCGCCACTGGGATAATGGCCTTAGGCTTGCGGCCCGTGGTGGCGATACGGTCCTTGATAGCGGCTTCCAACAAGGCAGGATCCATGTTCCAGGTGTCCGCCTCGCTGCCGATAAAGACCGGTTTGGCACCGAGATAGGTTATCGGGTGACTCGAGGCGCAGAAGGTGAACGACTGCACGCAGACCTCGTCGCCAGGACCCACGCCACAGGCGATGAGCGCTAGATGTACCGCAGCCGTGCCGCAGCTCAGGGCCACCACCTGCTTGCCTTGGCCCATATAGGCTTCCAGTTCCTCTTCAAACTGATTCACATTCGGACCCAAAGGCACCACATAGTTGTCGTCGAAAGCCTTTTGGATGTACTTCTGTTCGATACCGTCTTCGCTCATGTGGGCGAGACATAGAAAGATACGTTTTGACATATTTAGTTGTTTTTTATTGTTCGATTTATTTTCTTTCACAAAACCTGCGAGACTTTTTGCAAGACTTCGTTCTATGGGAATTCGCAAACGCTCGTTTCCTGAGGCTATTTCGATAGCCCCGTAACCACGATTGTTTTTTCAACCGCGAATAATACGAATTTAGCGAATAGGAATCCGCTTCGCGCATTCCTTGACTCCGTCGAGAGTCTATGGGATTACCATTCTGCGTCCGGCAGTAAGGGACTTGCGTCAGCAAGGCCCATTCGTGTAGATTCGTGGAATTCGTGGTTCACATTATCTGCGTCCTGCAAGGATGGAAGCAGCAGCGGTTACGCTGCGCTACCAGTCGGCATGCCCTTCGACTTTGCTCAGGGACCCTGCCGACGGCTAGTTTCAACAAAAACAAAAGTTTTGAGAGTTTTGTGAAAAAACTCACATCTCCTCTCCTGCAAACTCGATTTTCCTTCCCAGAACGGTGGCGAAGATCATCTTCAAATCCATCCAAAAGGAA
>CALGBV010000324.1 GCA_937884015.1 uncultured Bacteroidales bacterium | reverse complement strand
CCGTTTTTTGATTTACCTTTCAATCAAATTTCCGGCACAGGTATTTCCGGTATGACATATTGCTGGTCGTCATTTGCATCACGGCTAATGAACATCGAATAGTAGATGGGCATATAGGTAATTCCATTTTCCACCACAACATTCCGTTCGTTGCTAAAAACTATTGCATTGTGGATGTTATATGATGGTGTTTCCAAGAAATTATCGAGTGCACTATGAATCTTATAATCCTTTCCAGACTTGATTTCCAATGGCAAGGCCTCAAGATGGTCGAAATCATCGATGAGAAAATCGACTTCACCTTTCTTCTTGTTGTCGTAATAGTGGAGTGTGTGACCGTGTGCATGCAATTCCTGGGCAACAACAGACTCATAGACGGTTCCAAGGTTGACACTTAATTCATCGTGCATCACTGCGTTGATGTTTTTGTCGTATAGCAGATAGGTCAGCAAGCCTACATCATTGAGATAAAGTTTCAGCAAGTTTTTCTGTTCCGATTCTGCCAATGGAAAGTGAGGATTGCTGATGGCCTGTACCGACAAGGCTATGCCGGAATTAATCAGATAGTCAAACTCGTCAGCATAATCCGAGAATTGCTTGTGTCCTTTTGTTTCCTCTATATTCTTTACAACCAGCCGCTTTTTCTTGTTTTCAAGATTTGACGGAATCATGTCATAAATACGACGAATGACAAGTTTATGTTCTTCATCATATTGAGATGCGTCTATGCGATACAATCCATGAATATCTCTATGAATCTTTCTGACATTAGCTATGTTACGGGTTGCGATGAAGGCATTGATGGCTTCGGGCAATCCACCGATTAGAATATAAAGTTTGAATTGTTTGAGAAAATAATCGTGCAACGATTCGCTCAAGGGTTCCTTATTGGCAAACTTGTCTTTTACCGCAGCTATCACGTCTGCACCACATCCCATCGCCAAAAGAAACTCTTCAAAGTCAAGCGGATACATTTCTTCAACCGAGATGCTTCCGATTGGAACCGATGGCGTTTGAGCAAGTGCGACTCCGAGTTGCGAGCCACTTGCAATAAAAGTATAGCGTTGCTCTTGATTCAGGAATTTGAGCATGGTCAAAAGATGCGGATAACTCTGGATTTCATCTAAAAAGACGAGCGTGTTCTCCTTCTTGTCAAGCTTGTTGCCCGCAATGGAGCCAAGAAACAGGTATAAATCATCGGGACTTTTCACCTTGGCAAACAGCGCATCGCCTTCCTTGTCTTCTTTCAAGTTAATCTCAACATAATACTTAAAAAGTTTCTTGCCCACATAGCGTATCAAATAAGACTTGCCTATCTGACGCGCCCCATTGACCAGCAGTATCTTATGTTGCTGACTACTCAAAAAGTCTTCAATTCTACTTGCATATTTCCTATAAAGCATATTTCGACCCCTATTTGCTTGATTTTCCGGCTGCAAAAATACATATTTCTTCCGGAAAAGAAAGAAAATCGGGAATTATTCCGCGTTTTTCTTCTTAAAATCGGGAATTATTCCATGTTTTTTACTTGTAAAATCAGGAATTATTCCAAGTCTTTACGTTGTCAATAATTCTGGCAAAAGGATTGTCTTCTTGTATTATGCTTTTGCAGTCGCTCTTTTTCCTTATCGCTCAGGGTCAATATCTTCAATGGTAATATCAACCATATCTGGTTGGAAAGGACAATATTTAGGCAGAATGGTGTAGAACTTGTCAAAATACATGGAAAAGAATTCGGCCATATCCCTAAATGTTCCATTTGATTGGTCGGTGTATTTCAGGCTTCTTGACAGGCTGATGCGTGTGGATTTCCTTCCAAAAATCCATCATTCCTTCATCTCCTTGCTGTTCATTTTCTGAAAGCAATCCGTTTTCTTCCGAAACACGGTCAGTTGGCTTTATTTCCGGGACAAGATAGGTGCAGTATGCTGGCCTTGCCAACTTTCCGCCTGACGTTCATTCTTCCGTGATGATGTAATGGCTTTCTAAATGATTCATTAACCTTCGCCGAGAAAACCAAATTTGATTCATCCTTTTCCATTTTTTATCGTATTGTTGATTAGTTTTCTGATTCAAAAGTTTTCCACCATTCTTCAAATGAAAGACGGGTACAATAGCTGCGGTCGTAATATAATCCGTCCTTATTGACGATGTTCTCAATAAGCCATGATTTGAGATCCGTTTCGGGATACTTCTTGCTGAACCAACTTGCAAAGGTCTTTTTGCCTACTACATACTCTGCCACACAGTTTTCATAGTCGGCATAAGTAAAAAAAACAGCGTCCGGACCTAGTTCTTTATTGATTTTCGCAATAGCATCACAGCACACCTTATTCCAATTCCAGGCTAAATCAGACTGGCGTTCTTCTATCGATTCCACAAATGCAAAATCATCCTCCCGAATAGAAATATTATCGGCAATGCTGTCAGGAGTATCACCGATTGATAGCAAGCTATACCACAGACCTTCCACCATGGGCTCAGAATCCGGTATGTCTTTATTAGGGTTAATTGCTCCTTTATACTCATCAAAATCCTTGAATTGCCTGTAAAAACGGTGATCGAACCGCAATCCGATAGCGCCATAATAACCTTCTACATAACCGACGCAACTCTTAATCAGCCTAGCAATGCCACCACAAAAATAGTTCATCTCTTTTCCACCGGCCTTCCCTACCAGTTCTTCAAATTCGTCACTGCCATACTGGCCCTCTTCACGTTCCGAATCATCGTCACAAATCATTTGTTCCGCCACATATTCATAGATATCTTCCGAATTGATACTCCAACACACCCATTCGTCGACATCTCGCTTATATTCGACATCTTCCCATGCATCGCCATCTTCATTTGCATATTTTTCCCTTACCCTAACATTTTCTAGAAACGATTCTGGTTCTTCCAAAAGATAACTTGCATATTCTTCACCATAATTAAAGAAGAAGGAATAATACTGTACCTTGAATTTCTCAACACGTGGATCAGCGCTATTGCATGTACGCTTGTTATTGAAGTCTTCGTTCACGACATCAAGGACCTTGTCTATCGTCTCCAAATCCAGATTTCCTTCAACGAACCACTTATATCCCGCCTTATCGGGATATTCTCCTTTACTTGTTGCTCTTCTGAGTTCAAGTCCATTATCTGTCACACTAACCTTATAGTTCACCTTGCGTTTGCTATTTTTTTGATAGAAAAACTGAATTGGTTTTTCAGTCAACAAATCTAAAAGCTTATCGCTGAACTTGTGTCTTGCCGTGTATGCCATAATTTTATGTAATTTATCTTTTTTTAACTTGTCGCCTGACGTTCATTCTTCCGTGATGATGTAATGGTTTTCTGTATGATTTAGTGATTTTATTCTTTCTTATGTAATTGCGCCAAAACATGTTATTGGAAGATTATTCCACTTTAAAGAAATCCCTCGAATCATCAAATTGAGGTCTGATAACGACTTTCCCTGTCATGTCGATGAAACCGACTTCCTCATCAATTTCAACAGCAGCCAAGCCTTCACTATAATCGTATGCATCCTCAAACTGAGGTTCAATGACATATTGCCCCGTCTTGTCGATGAAGCCATATTTGTCGTCCATTACCACACGGGCCAAGCCTTCAGAAAAACTCCAGGCATCATCAAACTGTGGCTTGATAACGAATTGCCCCGTTTTGTCGATGAAGCCGTATTTGCCACGCATTTCCACAAGGGCCAGGCCTTCGGAAAAACTGCGCGCATCGTCAAACTGCGGTTTGATGACGAATTGGCTAGTCGTATCGATAAAGCCATATTTGTCGTTGATTTCGACACAAGCCAAGCCTTCGGAAAAAAAGCTTATGTCATCAAACTGAGGCTTGGCAATGATCTTGCCTGTCTTGTCGATAAGGCCCCATTTGTCGCGCTTTGCCACACATGCCATACAACAGCTGGCATCGTCAGGGTTTGCCTCTTTTGACGGACCGGATGATACCAAGGTTTCCGTGAAATCCATGAACCGGAGCCGCAGGAATTTGGTGCAACAGCTTATAGAGGTAAAACAACGTTATCTTTTGCAATCGTTGTCTGTTTTCCGTCCTGGTTCCTTGGCCTGCCTTACTAAATGCCATACAAACGGCAGCAGGATTGGCCACAAAACGGCTCGCCAGACTTCGTCGTCTGAATTCTTTCCTTCGGGCAACTTGGCGTCAAAATAGTTTTCGTTCATCCAAATGTCGACAAAGGTGCCGACTGCGAGGTAAATGATGATGATAAATACAATCAGATAATCATTCATGATGAATTGCAGTTTTATTGTTTACCCCATAATATAGAAACTTTTTGCGAAAAATTCAGAATTATTTCTCCAAACAATTCAGCAATTTTAAGTCACGTTCGGACCAGGAAATAGAAGGAGTTGATTCCCTATGGCTTTCCAATTCAAATTGATAATCCTCCAACATGTCGCTGAAAGGCATGAAATTGAATGACAATTCAAATTCATATCCAGCTTTCTCCAATAAATAGCCATAGAGACTAACAAGCGGAACGAGACACAAACTTGCCGGATCAATAAGATCATCGTCCGCACACACCTTTGACAACTTGGCGTATGCATCCTCAATATTGCCATTCCAATAATCATCTATTGCCTCCACCGTCAGCGTAAATGCAACGGCTTCCCTTTCTTTCAGAAATTCCATGGCAAGATCTTTCTTGCCCGAATGTAAAAGAGATGAATCTTTTTTGTCCGAATACAACGCAAGATACCCAGCAGCAAAAGTGAAGACATCGCCAACCTTATAACCTTCGTCATTGTCACAATCACAATCATCTATCTTGTCAGAATATCCTTTGACCAATGCCAGACAAAGTTTCTCTCCCTCTGTCCGCTCAGCTTTGTCTGTTGAGACAATGCGTCTCATATCACCAATCAAGGGGGCGATTTCATCCTTGATAATTGTTTCCAAATCATTCTTGAAGCTGCCATTTGCATTAACATATTCAATACAGTTAGCAATGAATTCCTTTGCCGATGGCACATCTTCTTCGTTTGACATAGGTACTGCTGGTGGCATACCAGGTA